>JAPLGY010000257.1 GCA_026389955.1 Caldilinea sp.
ACAGCTCGTTTTTGGAAAAGGCAGCGGAGACAAGGAGAGGGCCAGCGTTGAAGTTGAGCTGGCCGCAGCCAGCCAGTATGGCCAGGACGACCCCCAACATGAGGGCCAGCAGCAGGTATCTGGAGGGAGGGTGATTTTCGCAAAGCATCGGATGCTCACTGGCTGGAACGGTCACGTAGTGGAGACTGTGCTGTATTGTACCTGCTTTCTGCTCCAGACACGAGTTCCAAGCTTCCTGCACAGTGGAAATCTCTTTGATTTTATTCAATTTTTACCTCGACTGGGCCAATTTCGACGAGGGGGCTGCCTGTATGGGTGGGCAGCGGATCTGCCTGCGGATCATCGCCGTCGAAGACACTGATTGTCAACCAGTAACGCCCTGCGGCGGGCTCTGGCGTGCCCAGCCACTGGGAGGCCGGGATATGGCCGGTGACGAGCTCACCGGGCTGCCAACGTGTGAAGGGATAGGTATAGCCTGCCAGCCGGCGGCCCGGGATCACGGCGAGAACTGTGCCGTCTGCCTGCGCAGTGCTGAGCTGCAGATGCAGATCGGGGGAAGCAGGAGACAGGCGTTCCCAGAAAAGGAGCAGGTCGCCGTTGCTGAGGATGCGGTAGCCGCGCAGCGCCACCTGGCCGCCGAAACGAAAAGGGGTTGTGGTTTGGAGCGGGGGGGAATCGACAAAGCGGGAGGCCCGAAATCCTGTGAAGCGGCGCAGGCCGATCCCTTGGAAAGAGGCGCTTTGTCCTTTTTCGCGGCCGCTCAGCTCGAACTGGATCGGCACGATCTGATTGGGGTCGACGACCTCATCCTGCCAGTTGACCAGCCAGGCGCCGCGCAGCCCGCTGTCGTTGGCAAAAGTCTGGCGGAGAATGGGCGCGGTGTTGTCGAAGTCAAGAATGGCTTCGACATCGATGATCTCCAGATCGGGCAGGCGGAGGGGTTCCAGGTCGGGGGCATAGTAATGCCAGACAGGCCAGGCATGGCCGCTGACCAAGACAACCGTCTCTTCAGGGCCCAGGCGCGGGCGCAGGAATTCTGTCAGTTGACGCCACTGGTCTTTGCTGAAGATTGGGTTGAAAAACCAACCGCTGAGGCTGAAAAAAAAGCTGACAATCAGCAGCAGGAGCGCTGCGCGAGGCCCTGTGCGGTTGCTGCCGGGGCCCTGGTTTGCGCCCAGGGACAAGCCGCCGGACCAGATCAGCAGCAGGCCAGGCAGTGCTGTCAAGGCGTAGCGGGCGTTGAATTTGGGGAGAACCAGTGCCAGCAGGAGCACCGCCAGAACCGGCACGACCAGCCAGCAGAGTGCATAGAGCAGCAGGCGGTGCCCTGTCTTTCCGGCTCGCCAGAGGCGGTAGACAGCATAGGCCGTCACCAGCCCGTAGCTGACCAGCAGCCAGCTCGCAGATTGTTCCAAAACGGTTTCGCCGCTGGTGAAAGCGATCGCTGTGCGGGCCAGCGCTTCATCCAGCTTCAGCGTGCCTGTCCAGTAACTGCGATCCTGGCCCAGCTGGGTCACCACCGCGCTCAGCCACGGGATGTACAGCAGGGCAATGGCCACACTGGCCGCCAAGAAAGGCCACAGGGAGCGTACGGGGGGAACCGAGCGTCGCCAGCAAAAAGAATCGACCAGAAAAGCGATTGCCAGCCCGCCAAACAGGAACAGAGCAAAATAATGGGTGTAGAGGGCGGCCGTCATTGCCAATACAAACCCAGCCCAGCCGAACCACGAGGGCCGCGGGCGGTTGGCCAGCCAGATCAGCAGGCCGCCCGCCAGCACGCCCAGCAGCGTCAACTGGGCATACATGCGGGCCTCCTGGCCGTAGTAGACAAGCAGGGGGTGCAGCGCAGCCAGGAGTGCGCCCGGCAGACGGGCGCTGCTGGCCCCTGTCAGCCGGGCCAGCAGCGTCGCAAACAACAGCACAGCCAGGACAGTCGCCCAGGCAGATGGAAAGCGGAGTGCCCATTCGTTCCAACCAGCCACCCTTCCCCAGAGGGCTACGGTGTAGTAATAGAGCGGCGGCTGGATATCGGCCGCAGTCCAGGCGGTCAGAGCGGGCAGGCTCTTTTGTGTGACGGTGGCGGTCACCCCTTCATCGTACCAGAGGCTCTGCCAGTCGAGTCGAAAGGTCGTCAGGGTAAAGGCCAGCAGGGTGATTGCCAGCAGGCGAATGCGAGATGCGTGCAGATGGCTGGCATGTACAGGCGCTTTGGGCATGGCCGGTCAGGAGATGCCTTCCTTTTTGGCGGCAGTGAGGCTGGCGGGAGCCGAGACCTGGGGCCGCACACCGACAAAGGCGCTGAGACCGGCCGCAATCAGTTCGTTGCGGTGCTGCCCCCCAACAGCGGTGCAAGCAGCAGATAGAGCGCCCCTTCGCGCATCCCCAGCCCGCTGGGGGTCAGCAGGCTGGCAAAACCGACAGCATAGGCGACACAGTAGAGCGCGACCAGGTGGGGTGCCAATGCCCACAGCTCTTGGACAGAGTAGCTGCTGACCGCAAAAGCAAGTGCCGCAAAGGCCCCTCCCCAGACCACCCAGTCGACCATCGCCACAGTGACCAACGCCAGCACGCTGGCTCGCCCCAGTCGAACAGAAAGCGGGGCACGTCCCAGGCGATGCAGGAGCCAGTTGAGCAGTTCCAACAGCCAGTTCGGTTGGGCAATCAGGGCAAGGACCGGCAGCAGCGCCAAGCCAGCCAGCCAGGGTGTTCCCTCCTGGAGAAAATCGTTCAACAGGCCCCAGTTGCGAGTCAAAGCAAAATAAAGCGCAGCGATCGGTGCAACGGCCAGCAGGGTAATCACTTGATAGAGGGCCACGCTGGCCAAGGTTGCTTCGGGGCGCACCTGATGGCGTTGGGCCAGCAGGGTGATGGAGAGCGGCTGCCAGATATTTCCAGGGAGGTAACGAACGATTGCGCTGAGAAACCAGATACGTGCAGCCGCCCCCCAGGGAAGCCGGCCGCCTACGATGTGGAGAAGCCGCTGCCAGAGCAAAATTTCGATCGACCAGGCAGCAGCTGTGGCCCCTGCGGCGACAGCGAACCAAAGCGGATCCAGTTGCCAGCGGTAGCTTTGCAACTCTTCCCACTGGCTTTGCAGCAACAAAAATATCAAGGCCAGGGCGAGCAGCACAAAGATTGGCTGTAGCTGACGCAGAAGACGGATCCCCATAAGGATAGCAAGCGTATCACGGTGACCGGGAAAAGAGAAAATCGGCGCAGGGCAACGAGGTCCCTCCCCTGCTTGCAGGATAGTGCCGGCTGTGGCAAAATCAATTCAGATGTTGTCAAAATGACACCTCATTCCTGCCCAGTTAACACAAGACCGACACGACGAAGTGTGAGGTTGTCCGTGAATCAGATGGAAATTGCCCAGGATGAGGGGGGGGACCCTCGGCCAGCAGTCACTGTGGATATGATTCTCTTTGTCTTTCAGGAGAGTGCGCTGCGGGTGTTGTTGATCCGGCGTTCGCACGAGCCGTTTTTGGGAAAATGGGCGTTGCCTGGCGGTTTTGTGGGGGAGAAGGAAGATCTCTACGATGCTGCGTTGCGGGAGTTGAAGGAGGAGACCAATGTCTCCAACATCTATCTGGAGCAGCTCTATACCTTTGGAAAACCCGGGCGTGATCCGCGGGCGCGCGTGGTGACGGTGGCCTACTTTGCGTTACTCAGCGCCGAAGAGGTGTCTCGGCAGGAGGTGCACGGGGCCACAGACGCAGGGGAGGCGCGTTGGTGGGACATATACGCTCTGCCGGAGCTGGCCTTTGACCACCGAACCATCCTGGACTATGCATTGCAGCGGCTGCGGTGGAAGTTGGAGTGGACTGCGCTGGGGTTTTTGTTGTTGCCCAGCGAGTTCACGCTGTCGGAACTGCAGCGTGTCTACGAAACGATTCTGCACGCGTCGTTGGATAAACGAAATTTCCGACGCAAGATCCTGGCGACGGGGGTGATCGAGCCGACTGGCAACCTGCGTGAGGGGGACCACCGCCCTGCCCGTCTCTATCGTTTTGCGGCCAGCGCAGTCGAGCTGGAGCAGGCGCGCCGCCGTTTCCCTTGAGCTACGGTCGGCCCTCTTTGGCTTCTTGTTCGTGTTCGAGCGGAGGATGGCCGACCAGAGGGGAGATGATGGCTGTCTCTTGGAGGGGTGGGGGGGAGAGTTGGCTGGCTTCTGGGTTTTTGGCCAGCCACCAGACGTAGGCAGCCAGGAGGAGCGTGCCAGCGAGCGTCATTGTTGCGGCCAGCAGAAAGGTGGCTGTGTAACCAAAGCGGACAATGGTAAAGCCACCGACCAGCGAGATCAGGGCAAAGCTGAACCCTGCTGACATCTCCCCGGTGCCGGTCATGGTGGCCCGCAGGCGCGGCGGTGTAAGTTCCATGATAAAAATGTAGAAGGTGGGGTAGCGGATCGAGGTAAAGGCGAGCAGGCCGATGAAGCCGAGACCGGCGGCCCAGGGAGTCTGGATCAGGGCCAGGGGGAGCAGGCTGAGAAAGGCCCCAAACGAACCGACCACGGCAGCCGTGCCGTAGCCCATCCGTCGGGCCAGCAGCGGACCGAGCAGAGCAGCAGGTACAGCGCAGAGACGTGCGCTGGCGGCGATCAGGCCGATCGTGGGGGTTGCGACATGCAGCATGGTGTCCAGGTAGACATTGAAAAAGGTGACTGCCGCCCCGACACCTGCCACCTGTAAAAAACGCACCAGAGACATCAGCAGGATCAACGAATAGGCAGAGCGCGGGCGTGGCGCCCCTGGCTTTGCTTCGACCCCAGCGAGTTCGGCGGCATCCGCTTCGGGGTGTGGAAGACGCAGGACGAGAAGCAGCGCGAGCGTCAGGAGGCCAGCGACGAGGAGCAAAGGCAACCGGTAGGGGGTGGGGCTGAGTGTGGTCACGGCCAGGGTCGCCACAAAGAAAGCTGGCAGCAGCCCGCCGGCCAGCCCGCCGGCGAAAGAGGCGAATCCACTGACGGCAGACTGGATGGCAAAGATGGCGCCCCGTGCCTGGGGTGCAGTGGCACGGAGCAAAAAAGGGGCTGCGTTGACATAGTAAAGAGCCAGGCCGATGTAGACGGCCATGAGGGCGAGGCTGAGCCCGCTGGCAGCGTGGCTGGGTTGAATGAGATCTGCCAGCGGAAAGGTGATAGATCCGACGACAGCGGCCACCAGACCGGCGACCATGAGGCGGTGGTTGCCGTAGCGGCCGCCCAGCCAGCCGGCAGCCAGGCTGCCCACTGCAAAGATCAGATTGGCGGCAGAGTTGAGCTGGCCGACGAACTCTGGTCCAAAATTCAGCCGCAAGATGAACAGATTCAGAACAACCGAATAGATCCCCCCATCGACTGTAAATCCCATGATTGCGGTGATAAGAAGAATGGTTTGTGCGTTCGACTGGGTTGCGCGCAGCGCGTCTCGATAGGCTGTCAGCATAAACGATTCCTGGTGATGGCAACTGGATCGGGTGCAGAGATTTTTCTGCACGGCAACTGGCCGGTTCGACACAGCGGGTCGAACCATTCGGGTATTGTAGCGCAGCGTAGAGGATTGTTGGAACTGAAAGTGCTCTTTCTGCCAGCAATTTCAGCGATTGTGGCGGAGGAGCGTACAATAGAGGAAGAACGCAGCGGGGTGGATGGGGGGGCAGGAGGCAGAAAATGAGTGTGGGTTCACAACGGATGCAAGCCCAGAGACCGAAGGTAGACTTTCGTCCCCTCAGAAGGGCACTCGGCCTGCTCGGCCGTTCCTGGCAGGTCACGTTGGCAGCGTACGTGGCACTTTTGTTGAGCACCGGTGCCCAGCTCTGGGTGCCGCAGCTGGTCCAGAATGTGTTGGACACGGTGGTTCAAGGGATGGCAGTTCGGCAGATTGCGCAGCTGCCGGCAGAAAGAGAAGGGCTGAGCCAGCTGGGAATGACGGCTGCCGAGTTCGAGCAGCGGATGAGCGATCCTTTGGCGCCGCTGTACTGGGGGGTGAGTCTGATTCTGCTCCTTTCGGTGATTCGCGGGCTGTTTGCGTTTGCCCAGTCTTACCTGTCGGAAAAGGCTGGCCAAGAGGTCGCCTTCGACATGCGCAACGATCTTTTTGCCAAGATTCAGCGCCTTTCGTTCAGCTACCACGATCGCAACCGAACTGGCCAGCTGATGATCCGGGCGACAGATGATATCGAAAAGGTCCGTCTGTTTCTGGGGCAGGGATTGCTGTTGTCTGTGCAGGCGTTGGTGTTGTTGATTGGCACGTTGATTTTGCTGGCGCTCACCAATCTGCCGTTGACCCTGGTGGTGTTGCCGGTGCTTCCGGTGGCGATGGCGTTGTTTAGGGGGTTTGGGGCGGTTTCACAGCCGCTTTTTGCCAAGGTACAGCAAAAATTGTCGACCATGAACACAATTTTGCAGGAAAACCTTGCGGGCATCAAAGTGGTCAAGGCTTTTGCGTCCGAGCGCAAGGAACAGGGGCGTTTTGAGAGTGCAGCGGTTGCGTTGATGCAACAGCAGATTGCCGTCTCGCGCACCTTCAGCTTTTTGTTTCCGGTGATTTTTTTGGTGGCCAATCTGGGCCAGGCAGCTGTGCTTTACTTTGGGGGGGGGCAGATCCTGGATGGAACGTTGTCGGTCGGCGCCTGGCAGAAATTTAGCTTGTATCTGTTGTACATTTTTTTCCCGTTGGGTCAGCTGGGGTTTATCGTCGCGCAAATGAGCCAGGCGGCGGTCAGTGCAGAGCGGATCTATGAGATTCTGGATGCCCCCAACGACGTGGCAGATCGGCCAGGGGCGCACGCTCTGCCCTTCATCCGGGGTGAAGTTCAGTTCGATCGAGTTGCCTTTCGGTACGTCGGCAGCAGCGAACTGGTGTTGAGCGAGGTGAGCTTTGTGGCGCAGCCGGGCGAAACGGTGGCGATTCTGGGGGCGACGGGAAGCGGCAAAAGCAGCATCATCAACCTGATCCCGCGCTTTTATGATGTGACGGCAGGGCGGATTCTGATCGATGGGCAAGATGTGCGGGAAGTCACCGTCGAGTCGTTGCGTCGACAGATCGGAATTGTCTTGCAGGAGACCAACCTCTTTACGGGGACGATCCGTGACAACATTGCCTTTGGGCGCCCAGAGGCAACGGCTGCGGAGATAGAAGCGGCGGCACGTGCGGCGGCGGCGCACGACTTTGTCGTGGGGTTTCCCCTGGGCTACGAGACCCCCGTGGGTGAGCGCGGGACGACGCTGAGCGGAGGGCAAAAACAACGGATTGCCATCGCACGCGCGCTGTTGTTGGACCCCCGTATTCTGGTGTTGGATGACTCGACCAGTGCGGTAGATATGCAGACGGAGCAGTGGATCCAGCAGGCGCTGGCTCGGTTGATGCAAGGGCGGACAAGCTTTGTGATCGCCCAGCGGATCAGCACCGTTTTGAACGCAGACCGCATTTTGGTGCTTGACAAGGGGCGGATTGTTGCGCAGGGACGGCACGCTGAATTGATCGAGAGCAGCGAGATCTACGCCGAAATTTACCGC
>JAPLGY010000354.1 GCA_026389955.1 Caldilinea sp.
GCTTGCTGTGGATGGCCAGCAGGCGCACATTGGGGTTGTCCAGGTTTTCAGTGACCCAGGCTGTGTCGACCAGGGCATCTGGGTTGGCGACGGTGGTGACGGGTACAGAAGCCGATTGGGCAACTGGAACGACTGCCGTGCAGCCAGCCACCATCCAGGCCAGCAGAATCCACAAAATTGGGCCAAACAATTGGGTGTGCATGGGTGTTTCCTTAAAAGTTTTCAAGAGGATTGGCGGGTCAAACGAATTTTCCATTCAGGTGTGCCGGTTTCTTCGATCACAGCGGTGTAACCGAGGCGGGCAGCCTGTGTCGGGATCGTCTCCAGGGCGGGTGCATGGTCGGTTGTCACTTCGAGGCCTGCGTCGGCCGGCGTCAGTTTTTTCAAGGCCTGCACCGTCTTCATCATCGGGTAGGGGCAGATCTCGCCGCGTACGTCCAGCTGTTTGAGTGACATGGGTGGGTTCCTTTCTTGGGTTGACCGTGTGGCTGTGTAGAACAGGCTGGCTGTTCGAAGGTTACTCGTAGCGTTGAATCAACTGGACGCCCAGCCAGGCACCGGCTGCCAGGCAGAGGGCAAAGACCCAGCCGTTCAACGCCAGGGAAGGGATAGCGGAGAAGAAGGCGCCGATCGTGCAGCCCATGGCCAGGGTGGCGCCAACGCCCATCAGCAGCCCACCGCCGGCGGCCTGCCAGTAGCGTCGGGGCTGACGCGGGCGGCGGAGCTTGAACTCTCCCGAAAAGAGTGCTCCCACGAAGGAGCCCATCACCATACCCCAGACCAGAAAGAGCATGTGGTGCAGCAGCCCTTGTTCGCTGCCGACCTCCAAGGTGCAGCCGGGCAGGTCGGCGGCCCCTTGCAGGGCGCCCGGGCCGAAGCCGAGTGCGTTGCTCAGCCCCAACATCCAGCGCGAGAGTTCGCCGGTGAAGCCCCAGGGGTGGGCGGTGTAGAAAAGCATAACGTTGAGTGCCCCCAGCGCCAGCCCTCCGGTCACCACCGGCCAGCCGTGCACAAAGATCTGGCGCAGGTTGTCGCCGAGGCGCGTGCGAAAGTCCGGCTCCTCTCGTCCTACAAAGGGGCTTTCGGGGATCACAATGCCGCTGCGGCTTTCCCACCAGACGACCGCCAGGTAGGTCCCGAGCAGGGCCAGCAAGGTAAGCCCGAGGGCACCGCCATGCCCGAGATAGGTGGGGAGCCAGATGCGGGGCCCTTCGGCGATCGAAAAATCCCACCACCAGTTCCAGGTGTAGGCAGTCCCGAGCAGCCCCAGCAGAATTCCTCCAAAGCTGACCCAGGAGGCCACGTAGCCTTCTCCCATGCGGTAGACGCTGCCCGAGACGCACCCGCCTGCCACCACCATCCCAAACCCGAAGATTAACCCTCCCAAAACCAGGTGCAGCCCGATCGGGAGCACGTTGGCTGTGGGGGGCAGAAATCCCAGGGTGGGATTGGGGATCTGTTTGCTCATGACCAGCCCGAAGCCGAGGGTAGCGACCGCCAGCCCCGCCAGCAGGGCTTTGAGCGTGCGTCCATGCTGCAGCAGAAAAATATCGCGGAAGGCGCTGGCAAAGCAGAGGCGGCTGCGCTGCAAAACAAAGCCAAAGGCCAGCCCGTATCCCCAAAAGAGCGCCATTTCGGCATCGACGCCAAACGCAGCCAGCCAGATGCCGGCTGCTGCCAGCGTGGCCAGCAGCCCCCTCTGAAGGTGTCGGGGCAGCGGTTGACCAGCCAGCAGCCCACCACGTTTTTGTTCGAGTCCCAGCAGTGAGTTCATTGCGTTTCTCCTGGTGTTCAGTGGGGGGACGCCCCGGAAGGTTCGATCGGCAGGGCTGGGATCGACTGCCACTCCAGCCAGGAGCCGTCGTAGAGACGGACGCGCGGGTAGCCCAGGGTGCGCAGCACCCAGTAGGTGTGCGCGGCACGGACACCCGAGCGGCAGTAGGTCACGATTTCTTTGTCGGGCGTAATGCCTGCTTGGACCAGCTCCGCCCGCAGCTCGTCCGCCGGGCGCATCGCCTCCCAGCCGCCGGGCACTGCACCAAACCAGTCCCAGTGGCGTGCTCCTGGCAGGTGGCCGGCGTTATACTCCTGTCGACCCCGCGTGTCGACCAGCACAAGATCCGGGTCTTGCAGGCGGTCTTGCAGCCACTCCCACTGTGCCACGGTCTGGTCGGCACTGTGCACCCCAAAGGTGCCGGTGGCTGGCGCGTCTGCTGCTGCAGTGGCAGGGCGCCCTTCTGCCAGCCATTGGTCCCAGCCGCCGGTGAGCAGCGCAGCCTGCTGGAACCCGTAGCGTTCCAGCGCCCACAGCAGCCGGGATGCCGGCAGGCCCCAGTTGTCGTCGTAGGCGACCACCGCCATTCCTGGCCGGATCCCCAGCCGGTTCATCGCTTCGGTAAAGGCCCGGGGGGGGAGCAACATGCCCGGTATCTCGCCGACAGTTTCTCCCAGGGATTCCAGCGTGACCTGCACCGCATGGGGCAGATGGCCGAACCCAAAATGGGCGGCGTCGCGCACATCCAGCAGCCGCAGCGCCGGGTGCTCCAGATGTTCAGCGACCCAGTCGGTGGTGACCACACGGCCTGGCAGTACCAGCTCTGGCGCGACCGCCAGCTGCACATCTTCTTTTTGCATCGACAGCATCCTCCTCAAACATCCATCACGACAGGGCGTACACAGCTGACAACAACAAAAAACCGCCGGAAGATCCGGCGGTGTGTAGAGAACAAAAAAGCGCTCAGGGCTGCTGAGCGCTTGGGTCTCGAGCTTGCCCCACCGGACCTGAGGGTTGCGGAGGCCGGTGAAGTTGGCTGCCAGGCTTTGGCTAGAACATGCTGCGTCCTGCCAAAGCGGTGCCTTCAGGCCTCCGCCATCGACAGTTACAACAACAGATTGAGACAACAGTGCCAAAATTGGCAAATTTGACAGCCATCATCGTGTACCGCATCGTGTACCGCTGGTCCAAAAGGTTAATCTTTGACAATACGCAGGAAGCATATACGGAGACTGAAGTGCTGTCAAATTGGTGCCTCTCCCTCGAAAGGTATTTCGAGGAGGGGCAGCAGAGCTGCTAGGCGGAACGATTGGCTGGCACGCTGTCGAAGCCCAACGGATCGAGGATGCGGTCGAGGTCGGGTGCACGGGTCAGCAATTTTTTAGCCAGATAGAAATTTGTAAGCAGCCGGCCGCTGGCAAAGAGTGCAGGCGGCTGTTGGGCATGGCGGTCGAAGAGTGGGCGTGCCGTGTCAGCGGTGAACAGTGTGAATCCTTCCAGCATGGAGTGTACGGTGGGCAGCGGGAGCCCGCTGCGTTCGGCGATCACAGCCAATCCTTCGTCGGGATGCTCCAGGCCCCAGGCGGTTGCCTGCTCATGGGCGTGGATCAGGGCGGTCCAGCGGTCGAGGTTTTGTGCGACAGTGGCGGGGGGGGCGACCAGGCAGTCTACCAACAGCCCAGGGAAGGCTGCGCTGGTGAAGAGCAGGTGCGCGCCTTGGGCGATCGCTTCGGGGATATGGGTTCCCCAGGTATGGCCGGCGTCGATCGTCCCGCGGGCCAACGCCTCTGGCACTCGTTCTCCGCGCAGATCTACCAGCTCGACGTCGGCTTCGGTCAGCCCCTGTGTGGAGAGCACCTGTTCGATCAGGACATGTGGGTAAGAAAACAGCGACAGCCCCAGTCGTTTGCCTGCCAACTCCTGGATGGTACGGATGTGGGGCTGGCAGACCACCCCGTCCACCCCGACACTGAGATCGCTGGCCATCAGCAGGCGCAGCTCGACCCCCCGGCCGGCCATCAGCAAGACGTCGGCCAGCGACTGAAAATTGCCGTCGATCTCGCCGGTGGCGAGGAGTTCCAGCGTCTGGTCGTATTCGGCCACGTCGACGATTTCAAACCCTGCGGGCAGCAGCCCCAGGGCTTCCATCCAGTAGAGCGGGAAGAGGCCTGCCCACAGGGTGCGCGCGACCCGCAAAGAAGTTTTTTGCATTGGAGACTCACATAAATTCCAGGGTAGCGACCAATTTTTTTTCGTACCATATGGTATGGTGGTACATTGCCCGGTGAGCGCCTTCGGGGTCGTGCCGTTGCAGCGCTTCCAAAATCTCGTGATGTTGGCGGGCGGAGTCGACGACCGGCGCCTCGTCTACGTTCCACAAAAGTGTCCGAATGCGCATGATCTGTTCTTCCAGCGCAAGGATGATGTCGCGCAGATAGCGGTTGCCGGCAATCGCATAGAGCTGGCCGTGGAATTGGTCGCCCAGATCGCGGCAGCGGTCGTACTGGCCCGCTTCGAGCGCTGCATCGGCGGCGGCCAGGATTTCGGCCAGGGCGTGCAGCTGGTCGGACGTCGCGTTGGCCGCCGCCCGGCTGGCGGCATGTGCCTCCAGCACGGCTTCGGTCTCGACAATGTCGAGCAGGGTCTGGGAAGAGGGGAGCAGGACCTGTGCCCCCCGCCGACCGTCGATCCGCAGCCAGCCCTCCCGTTCCAACCGAATAAACGCCTCGCGCACAGGGGTCGGGCTGATCCCATACCTGGCAGCCACCTCGCGAATCACGAGATACTCGCGCGGTTTGATTCCCAATGAGAGGATCTCTTGTTTCAAGACGGTGAACACTTTGTCGGCCAGGCTCATGCCATCCTCGCCGGGCAGTGCATGGGTGGATTCCATAGAACAAAGATCCAATCGTTAATCGCTGTGACGGTCTGCAGTCGGGGCCGTGCTTTCAACCTGGGCACGGACGTAGGCCGCGATGTCGGCATAGGTCGCCCACCAGACGTCGTCGAACGATTTCATATGGCTGAAAAGACGGTGCAGCATCCGGATGCGCGACGGCCGTCCCAGAAGATTGGGATGAAATGTGGTGGTAAAGAGCCCTCCGTAGAAACGCAGCCCTTCAAATTCGTCCCGCCAGATTTGGTAGGCATGGTCGACCGGGGCGTTGACACCACCTCCGTTGGGAAAGAGCGAGCCGCCGAAGAGTTCCCAGTCGTCCAGGATCATGCTGATCGGGAGTTCGACCAGCGAACCGCGCGGGGTCTCCACCAAATAGGGGGTATCGTATTCCATGAGGCTGCTGTCGTACAACATTCCCATTTCGATCAGGATGTCCAGCGTGGAGGCGCGCAGGCCCCATCCGGGCGCGCTCCAGCCGGCAGGGCGTTGTCCGGTCAATTCGGTGAGAATTTGGCTTCCGCGCTGGAAGACGCTGCGTTCTTCTGCTTCGTCGAGGGTGAAGACATTTTCATGCAGATAGCCATGGTGTGCGACTTCGTAGCCGGCGGCCACCACCTGCCGGACCGACTCGGGATGCAGCTCGGCGACATAGCCAGGGATAAAAAACGAGGCCGGGACTTCCAGTTCGCGGTGCAGGTCGAGCAGCCGTGGCAGGGCAGTTGAGAGGCCGTAGGCTCCTTCGGAGAGTGCAGCCAGGTGGTGGGCGTTGCGCGGGTCGCCGGCGATCGGGGCCGATTCGCCGTCGACATGCCAGCCGATGGCGACGGCACAGCGTTTGCCCTCGGGCCAGTGAAAGTTGGGCAGGCGGTGGATTTGATAGGGTCGGTCTTGTCGTTGCATACGAACAGATTCCTGCAATTTGTTTTGAATAAAAAACATCAACGGGTTTCAGGTGTGGACAGGGCAGTCCCAAAGGCGAAGACTTTGTTTTCCAGATATTTAGACAGCCAGGAGAGCGCGCCGATCACCAGCATATAGAGAACTGCCACTTCGAGCAGCACTTCTACAAAATAGAAGGTATTGTAGATAATGGCGTTGCCCACCTTGGTCAGCTCGTTGACTGCGATCACGGAGAGCAGCGCCGACGCTTTGATCACGTTGATCAGCTCGTTGGTCAAGGCAGGAAGCATGCGGCGGGTCGCCTGCGGCAGCAGAATCAGCCAAAACGCCATCGGCTCGGTCATGCCCTGTGCCAGCGCGGCTTCGCGCTGCCCCTTGTGCACCGACTCGATCGCAGCGCGCACAATCTCGACTTCGTAGCCGACTGCGATCACCGTCAGCGCCACCACCCCAGTCCAGTATTCGTCCAGAAGGATCCCTACGCCAGGCAGGGCAAAGTAAACGACCAGAAAATGGAGAATCTGGGGGGTGCCCCGAATATAGCTGACCAGTCCCTGGATGAGCAGCTGCACCGGGCGGGGGCCGATCACCCGCAGCCCGCCCAGCGGGATGCCCAGCACGATTCCCAGCAGCAGCGCCAGTGCGCTGATCTGGATGGTGACCAGCAGGGCTTGCACCATGCGCGGAAAAATTTCGACCATAAAACGCACGTCGAGGCCAGCAAAGAACAGCGGTGTGTCCTCCATCAGAGAGCTCCTGGCGAAAAATAGTTCAAAAAGGCCTGGGTGCTGGGATGCTGGGGCTTGTCAAAAATTTGCTCGGGGGTGCCGACTTCGACGATTCGTCCTTCCTCCAAAAAGCCGACCGTGTCGGCGACCTGGCGGGCGAACCCGAGCTCGTGGGTGACGACGAGCATGGTGGTCTGTTCTCTGGCCAGCTCCAGCATCACCTCCAGCACCTCGCGTGTGAGCCGGGGGTCGAGCGCCGACGTGGGCTCGTCGAAGAGCATCAGCTTGGGCTCCATCGCCAGCGCTCGGGCAATCGCCACCCGTTGCTGCTGCCCGCCAGAGAGCTGCGCCGGCAGTTTGTGTTCGTGGCCAGCCAGATGGACTTTGGCCAGCAGCTGGCGTGCCCGTTCGCGTGCCACAGCTTTGGGGCGTTTGAGGATCCACTGCGGGCCCAGCGCAACGTTGTCGAGCGCGCTCAGATGGGCAAAGAGGTTGAAGGATTGAAAGACCATGCCGATGTGGCGGCGCTGGCGGGCCAGCTCGCCGCCGCTGGCCTTGATCCAACGCCCGTCGGCGGCAAAACGCCCGCCCATAAACTCGCCGTCCAGCCAGATGGTCCCTTGGTCGGGCACCTCCATGTGGTTGATGCAGCGCAGGAGCGTACTTTTGCCCGAGCCCGAAGAGCCGATCAGCACCACCCGCTCGCCGCGGCGCACGGTCAACGAAGCGTCGACCAGCGCAGCGGTCGTGCCAAACCGTTTGTGCAAATGTTCGATGCGCAACAGCACCTCTTCGCTGCTGTTTCCCCCATCCATCGTTTCCATGCTCCTTTCGAAGCAGTGGACAGCCCTGGCCGCGGTTTGGGCGTTCAGATCGGCTGGCCGCTGCGATAGGTAAAGATCCGCCGTTCCAGATAGGCAGCCCCCCAGCTCAGCAGCTGAATCGTCACAAAGTAGAGCGCTGCCACCAGGATCAACACCTCGGCAAATTTATAGGAAGAGGCGATGATCGCATGTCCGGCGCGTGTCAGTTCGTAGACTGCGATGACCGAGAGCACCGACGAGGCTTTGACCAGGTTGGCCAACTCATTGGTCAGCGGCGGGACCATCCGCCGCGCCGCCTGCGGCAAAATGACCAACCACATCGCCAGCCAGCGGGTCATCCCCAGTGAATCTGCCGCCTCCCGCTGCTCTTTGTCGACTGATTCCAGCGCAGGACGGACTATCTCGATCTGGTAGCCGACTGAGTTGAAGAGCAGCGCAAGAACCCCGACCACAAACAGGGGCAGGTCGATGCCTGCCCTGGGCAGAAGAAAAAAGGCGGCGTAGACCTGCAGCGCAAAGGGTGTGCTGCGCACCACAAAAATGTACCCGTCGATCACCGGGTAGAAAAGACGAGGACCGATCACCCGTGCAATGCCCAACAGCACCCCAAAAACAGTGCCAAGCAGCAGGGCAAGCACGCTGATTTGGATCGTGGTGGCCAGGGCCCGCAGCAATCTGGGCAGGATTTCCCCCATAAAGCCGATGTCCATTGGCTGTTTGTGCCCTCCGTTCAAAAGTCAAAGCGGGCGTCGCCGGCCAGCCAGGCGACACCCGCACGCACGAGCAGAGCGTTTTTACTCTGTCCAGACCGGTGGGTCGTTGGGTAGAGAGAAGCTCTGGCCAAACCATTTGAGCTGCAATTCAGCCAACGTCCCATCTTCTTTCATCGCAATCATCAAGCCGTTGAAGACTGCACGCAGCGTCTGGTCTTCTTTGCGGAAGGCTGCTGCAGAATACTCTGCGGGCCAGGCATCTGACTTGAAGGGGACGACGGTGAACCCTGGGTTTTGGCTGGCCCAGTCGAGCAGGCTGACAATGCTGCTGGCATAGGCGTCGGCCCGTCCAGTCTTGATCGCCTCGTAGGCTGCGGCATCGTCGTCGAAGGTGCGAATTTCACCGTCGTAGGCGATCCCCAACTCGGCCGCAGTGTCCTCCAGCTGTTTCACCGAAGGGGTTCCTTCTCCCGCTGCCACGATGCGCCCGTTCAGATCCTGGCGTTCAGCAATCCCGTCGTCGCTGCGCACCAACAGGCCGGAGCTGCCATCCATATATGGGACGGAAAAATCGACCCGTTTGTACCGTTCTGCAGTGGCAGTCATGCCGCCCAGGATGAAATCAAACTGGCCATCGTAAAGGCTTTGGATGACTGCCCCCCAGCTGGTGTCGACCGGGCGAGCCTCGACCCCCATGCGCTTCGCCATTTCATTGGCGATGTCGATATCGTAGCCGATGATCTGGTCGTTTTCGTCCCGGAACTCGAAAGGACGATACTGTGCTTCCAGCCCGTAGGTGAAGTACCCTTGCTGATAGATCTTCATGAGCGTCGCGTTGGTCTCTGCCGTGTTCGCCGGCAGTGCAGCCTGTGGGGATTGCACCGCTGTACAACCAGCCAGTACAGCAAGCAAGGCCAAGAGAACACAAAATTGCGATAAATTTATCTTTGCTCTGTACATCGTAGCTCCTTGTGGTCGAAAAAGCAAACGGCCTTCGAATGGTGCAGGTCTGGTGAAGAGGGTGGGAGCGGCGCCGCTGGCTGGCCAAACGGCGGTCGTGTCCAGCTCTCGCCAGCGAGGGGTCAGTTGCCGGTCACGCCATAGAGGCGTTCCATCAGGTGATTGGTCATCACCTCTTCGGGAGCCAGCGCGCGGTCGAGCAGCCCATACTGCTGCAGATAGCCGATGCTGCCTTCCCAGCGTGTACGCTCCATCCAGCCGAGCCGTTCCATTCCGACAGCACCGGCAAAAATGGGCTGCATCGCCACCAGCATGCGTTCTTGCAGGGAGGGGGACGCCCCAGGCAGGTACTCGGCAGCTATCAGCTCAGCGCTGCGCGCAGGGTCCGCAAAGGCTGCACGCCACCCGGCAAAGGTCACATGCAGAAAGGCTTCGAGCATCTCCTCTTCCTGCTCGATCAGCCAGTCGGTGGTTGCAATCACCTGCGAATAGACGTTGTAGCCCAGATCGTAGCCGCGGATGGTGCTGACCGCGTGGCCTGCCGCTTCCAGCTCGAGTGGTTCGACCATCAAGAGGCACTGCATGGCATCAAAGGTCCCGCTGGTCAGCAAGTCAGCGTAGTCGTAGCCCACTTCGACGACTTCCAGGTCCGAGCGGGTCATGGCTGCACTGGCCAGCGCCAGCTCGATGGCCGCTTCGCCGTCGCGGTGGATCCCCAGCCTGCGCCCGCGCAGGTCAGCGATCGAGCGGATTCCGGCTTGCGCCAGCGACATCCAGCCGATCCCTGAAAATTGCATCATCGTCCCGATCGCCCGCACCGCTGCGCCGCTGCCGCGCGCCCGGATCAGCAGATTGTCCTCCGTGCTGACCACCAGCGCCTCTTTGCGCTGGAGCGCATCCATCTGGTTGGTACAGGCTTCCCAGCCGGCAATCTGCAGGTCGATCCCAGCCCGGCGATACCATCCTGCGCTCTGTGCCCACAAAATACCGGCAAACTGGGCATTGGGCAGCCAATCCAGCTGGATTGTCAGTGAAAACATGGCCGAACTCTTTCTTTGGGGTGCTGGGTTGCTGTTTTGAAATACTGGTTGATACGCCAAACAATATCTTAAAGCCTTTTTCGTCATTCTGGGGGGGAATCGGGTTTTTGTCAACAGGACAAATTGCACAAACTTACAGCCATCTGGGTTGGACAACCTGCTCGAAAGGGGGCCAACGCTGCACACAGACTGGGCAGATGTTGAGTGTTCGCGTCTTTCTCTATACAATGGGGGCATACGGGCCCACACGCACCAACCCTGTTGCCCGCTGTGGGGCGGAGAAGTCGTTGTCAGGAAAGCGAGGTGAGCGATGTTGTTAGCCGGGGATATTGGGGGAACCAAGACCCATCTGGCCCTGTTTTCGCTGGCGGCTGGGCCGCGGCGGCCGGTAGCAGAAGCTGTTTTTTCCAGCACAGCCTATCCAGACCTGGCCAGCATGGTGCGCGCGTTCAGCGCCCAGACCCAGCTGCCGATCGAGCATGCCTGTTTCGATGTGGCGGGCCCTGTGATGGCCAACCGAGCCCAGCTGACCAATTTGGGGTGGGAGGTTGATGCAGCGGCCCTGGCAGACGAACTGCGGCTTCGGCGGGTCTGGTTGCTCAACGATCTGCAGGCCACGGCCTACGCTGTGCCGCAGCTGGCTTCCTCTGACCTGGAGACGCTCCACCGTGGCGAGGCGGCCGAGTGTGGTGCCATTGCGGTCGTGGCCCCGGGCACCGGGTTGGGCGAGGCATTTTTGGTCTGGGCTGACGGCGCGTACAGGGCGTATGCGTCTGAGGGGGGGCACACCGATTTTGGCCCGCGCGATGCGCTCCAGGTTGAGCTGTTGAACTTTCTGTCTGCCCGGTTTGGCACTGTCAGCTACGAGCGGGTCTGCTCGGGCATCGGCATTCCCAATCTGTATGATTTTTTGCGAGAGAGCGGGCGTTGCCCGCCGTCGTCGACGTTGGAGGAGCAGCAGGCAGGGGCCAGCGACCGCACCCCCTGGATCGTCCAGGCTGCGCTGGATCCTCTGCAGCCCGACCCGCTCTGCCGAGCCACATTGGAGCTCTTTGTCGACGTGTTGGGCGCCGAGGCGAGCAACCTGGCACTCAAAGTTCTGGCGACTGGCGGCGTCTATCTGGGGGGCGGCCTGCCCCCACGCTTGCTGCCTTTGCTCGCGTCGGGCCGTTTTCTGGCTGCGTTTGCAGCCAAAGGCCGTTTTTCTGAATTGATGCAAAAAATTCCGGTGCATGTGATCCTGACCCAGGCAGCTCTGATCGGCGCTGCACGCTATGGGTTGGAGCAGATGGGCTCGGTGTAGAAAGGAGCGCCTCATGGCAACCGCCCCTCTGACGGAGGATCCGGCGGCTCACTTCAAAAAGGCAGCTGGCGAATATGCGGCCAACCTGGTCGAAGCTGGGATGGTGGTCGGGCTGGGCACCGGCAGCACCGCAATCCATGCTGTGCGCCGCATCGCTGCCCGCCTGCACGCCGGGGAGCTGCCGGGGGTGGTCGGGGTTGCGACGTCGCTTGGGACCTTGCAGGCCGCGCGTGAGCTCGGGATTCCACTGCTCGACGACGACCTGCCGCGTGCGGTCGACATCACGATCGACGGCGCCGACGAGGTTGACCCGGCCTTCAACGCGATCAAGGGGGGAGGAGGTGCACTGCTGCGTGAGAAGATCGTGGCACAGGCCAGCTGCCGTCTGGTGCTTGTGGTCGACGAACGAAAGCGGGTCCCCCAGCTGGGAACGACCTGGGCGCTTCCGGTCGAGGTGATGCAGTTTGGCAGCAGTGCCCAGCTGCGTTTTCTTGCCGAACTGGGGGCTGCGGTGCGGCTGCGCCGACAGCCAGACGGCAGCCCCTTTGTGACGGACAACCACAACTGGATTGTCGACTGCCGCTTTGGCCCGATCGCCGACCCAGCCGGGCTGGCCCAGCAGCTGGGGGCCCGGGCCGGCATTGTCGAGCATGGTCTTTTTTTGGGCCTGGCCGATGACCTGATCGTCGCCGGCAGCAGCGGGATCTGCCACCTGGCGGCGTCGGGCTGAAACGAAGATCCTGGCCAGAAGAATGACAGCGGCGCTCGGCTGTCGAGTGCTGCTGCGGAGTGCAACCGAGGAGGGGTGCGCAATGTGGAAACGATTGGATCATGTGGGCATCGTTGTCCACGACTTGGAGCAAAGTTTGCAGACCTATTGTGGTCTGCTGGGGTTCACGCTGTTGGAGCGGGTGGAGATCGCCGAGCAAAAGGTGGTGGCTGCCTTTCTCGACGGGGGCAACAGCACTGTGGAGCTGATCTCCCCGACCGACGGCGAGAGCGGCACGGCGCGCTTTCTGGCCAGCCGTGGGGAGGGCACCCACCATCTCTGTTATGAGGTAGAGGATCTCGTGGCGGCGCTGGCGGCGCTGCGTGCGGCCGGGGTCCGGCTGATCGACGAACAGCCGCGGCAGGGGGTGCACGGCCTGGTCGCTTTTGTCCATCCCAAAGCGACGCAGGGGGTACTGATCGAGCTTCTGCAAAAGGGACACCGGTGACGAAGATGCAACAAAATTCCACACCCCTGGCGGTCGAACAGTGTTGGGCGCGCCTGCGCAATGTGATCGACCCGGAGATTTACCAGAACATTGTAGATCTGGGGTTGGTCTATGCCGTCGAGGTCGGCGCAGATCAGGCGGTGACTGTCACGATGACATTGACCACCCCGCACTGCCCGTTGGGGCCTCAGATCATCGAAAACGTCGAGAACGAGCTCAAGGCGGCCGGCGCCAGCAGCGTACAGGTGGCGATTGTCTGGACGCCAGCCTGGACCCCGGATGCCATGACCGACGATCTGAAGCGGGTGCTTGGCATCTTGCCTTCTGCGCAGGAGGAGGAAGCGGATCGGGAGGTCGAGCCACCCGCACCTCCTGTCAAAAAGAAACGCGGGCTGTTGGGGTGGCTCTTCCGCTGAAGCTATGCTCGAAAAAACATCTGCCCGCTCACGCCGCCATCGTTTTCTTGCCCTCCTCTGGCTGACGACGCTTGGATGGGGGGGGTTGTATGGTGGGGTGGGCTGGCTGCTTTGGCGGCAAGGGATCGCTGGCTGGGGGATGTTGCACTCGGTGCTCTTTGGTACCAGCATCGTGCTGGGGGGAGTGGCTCTGGTGTGCTGGAGAGCAGCTTTTGCAAGTCGCCCCCAGACACGTCGGCGTTGGAAGGCGCTTCGGCAGGAACAAATTGCCGAGTTGTCGCCCAGTGATTTTGAGGCGTACGTCGCCGACCGGCTGTTTGCACAGCGTGGCTACCGGGTTCACAACACGCGCGACACCAAGGATGGCGGCATCGATGTCTTGATCACCGATCGGCTGGGTCAGAAGGCGATCGCACAGTGCAAACGGTACAGCAACACGGTCGGTGCCGGTGTCGTGCGCGAGCTGTACGGCACGATGATCCACGAACAGGCAGCGTTTGCCTACCTGGTCACGAGCGGGGCGATCAGCAAAGATGCGCGTAAATGGGCGCAGGGCAAGCCGATCGAGCTGATCGACGGCAAAGAGTTGGAAGGGCTCAGCAAATAGAAGGGAAAGAATTCTGATGACAGCGATTTTTGCGCATCGTGGCGCGCGGTGTGTTGCGCCCGAAAATACTCTTCCAGCCTTTGCCATTGCCCTGGAGATGGGGGTGGCGGGCATTGAATTGGATGTACATCGCAGCGCTGACGGCCAGCTGGTGGTGATCCACGATTTTACGGTCGAGAAGACTACCGACGGCCAGGGTGCTGTCGATGCGCTGAGTGTGGCTGAACTGCGCCGACTGGATGCGGGCAGCCATTTCAGCCCAGCTTTTGCCGGCGTGCAGATCCCGCTGCTGGAAGAAGTGCTGGACCTGGTGGGCGACCGCTGCCTGCTCAACCTGGAGATCAAGAGTGTCCACCCGTATGCCGAGGATGCCTCAGCGTCTGTGGCCGCTCTGATCCGCCAGCGCAACCTGTACGGCCAGGTTCTGGTTTCCAGCTTCAACCCGGTCACGCTGATCAAACTGCGCCATCTGGACCCGCGTATCCGGCTGGGAATGCTCTACGACGAATCGATGCCGCCGTTTTTGCGTCAGGTGTGGGCTGGAGCGCCGATCGTGCCCGAAGCCCAACACCCACACTTTTCGTTGGTCGATGCCAGCTTTATGGAGTGGGCGCGTGGTTTGCCGGCTGAGGTCAATACCTGGACGGTCAACACCGTGGAAGAAGCCCGCCAGCTGGCTGCGCTCGGGGTCGACATTCTCATGACGGACGTGCCCGATCTGATTTTGGCTGGAATGGGGGGGGCATTGCCGTGACGGCCACCGCACCGGGCAAGATTATTCTGGTGGGCGAGCATGCAGTGGTCTACGGCCGCCCTGCCATTGCAGCGCCTGTCTGGCAGTGTGTGGCCACAGCCACGATCCGGGCCGCAGCGCCAGGGGCTGGCTGCACCCTGCATGCACACGACACGGGCCAGCAGCTGCGTCTGGACGAAGGCTCGGTCGAAGAACCGCTGCTCCTCGTGGCGAGGCTGGCCCTGGCGCAGCTGGGCTTGGATCGGCCAGACTGGCAGATCGACCTGCACAGCGACATTCCAATGGCCAGCGGACTGGGCAGCGGTGCGGCGCTGAGCACTGCGCTGGTGCGGGCGATCTTTCGCCAGGCCGGGCGCGAGATAGACCCGGCCACGCTCAGCGCGCTGGTCTATGAGAGCGAGCGTTTCTATCACGGCACACCGAGCGGGATCGACAATACCGTGGTGGCCTATGGGCAGCCGATCTGGTTTGTCAAAGATGCTGCTTTTCAACCGGTTCATCCAGGCTGCGCGCTGACCCTCGTCATCGCTGACAGCGGCGTCCGCAGTCCGACCAAAGAGACTGTCGGCGATGTCCGCACGGCCTGGCTGCAGGCGCCGGCCCGCTACGAGGCGATTTTTGACGCGATCGGGGAGACTGTGGTGCAGGCCCGTCTGGCCATGGAGCGGGGAGATCTGCCGGGGCTGGGCACTTTGTTGGACGCCAACCAGGGTTTGTTGGAGGAACTGGCCGTCAGCAGTGTTCTGCTGCGAAGGTTGATCGATGTCGCCCGAGCTGCCGGGGCACTCGGTGCCAAACTGAGCGGCGGCGGCCGTGGTGGCAACGTGATTGCGCTGGTTGAACCTGCGGCAGTCGACCCTGTATGCGCCGCCTTGAGGGCTGCTGGAGCTGCCCGCGTGCTTGTTACCCGAATCGAGTAGACCGGCTTCTACAAAAGCAATGCGCGACCGGAGTCTGTACCGAATCACCTATGTCGGCCACGCCACGGTGTTGATCGAGGTTGGCGGCGCGCGGATTTTGACGGACCCTGTGCTGCGTTATCGCATCGTCCATCTGCGCCGGCGCCGTTCCCCCCTGCTGACAGTCTGGCACGAACAGATCGATGCGGTGTTGATTTCCCACCTGCATTACGACCACCTGGATCTGCCTTCGCTGCGCCAGGTGGGGCTGTCGACCCGGCTGCTGGTGCCTCTGGGTGCTGGCACACTGCTGCGCCAGCATGGATTTACCAACGTGGAAGAGCTGCGAGCCGGGGAACGCACCGTGGTCGGTGGGGTGCCCGTGAGTGCCGTTGCGGCCAACCACAACGGCACACGCGGCCCTTTGGGGCCGACTGCAGAATGTCTGGGCTTTGTCGTTGGCAGTGGCCGGCAACGCACCTACTTTGCCGGGGACACCGATCTGTTTCCTGCGATGCACCAGTTGGAAGGACAGGTGGATGTCGGCCTGTTGCCTGTGTGGGGGTGGGGACCGACCCTCGGCCCAGGACATCTGGACCCCTACGGTGCCGCCCAGGCCTGCCAGCGGATCAAACCGCAGGTTGCAGTGCCGATCCACTGGGGCACCCTCTATCCGATGGCCCTCCACAGGCTGACGCGGGCATTTTTGATCGACCCCCCCCTGCTCTTTCGCGAGTTTATGCTGCGTATGGCCCCCCAGACCGATGTTCGGATTTTGCAGCCCGGCGAACATTTCGAGCTTGCACCGGGGCTCGTCCGAGGAATCTGATCGCAGACAGAAACGCTTTCACCCGGCTCAGCCGCTTCAACACTCGAGGGCGATGGCTCGACCCAGAGAACGTGCCAGGGAACTGCTGCAAGGTTTGGTTCGTTTTTGTGTAAACAATCTGTGCAAGAATCTGATACGGCGACGGCTGGAAAGGAATTGACAACTCCATGAGCATCCGCAACAGCGGCCCCTCTTCAAGACGTTGGGCTCGTCTTCTTGTTTTCGGAGGAGGCGCACTTCTCCTGCTGTTGGTTGGCTATGTGATCGGGGCAACTCTGTTCCCGCTGGTCGAGCCAGCTGTACCGGCTGCTGTCCAGACGGTGGAGCCCTCCACCGTGCAGGTCGATGCGACATTGATCCCAACGTTCACGCCGTCACCGGCGACCGCAGAGGCTCTGCCCGCCGCCATACTGACCGACACCGCCACTGCAACGAACCTCCCTGCGACACCGATCTTGATCGTCGTGACCGCTGTACCGTCGCCGACAGCCACGGTAACCCCTCTGCCAACCTCAGTGCCGGAGATACCCACCAGCCTGCCACCTGCTACGGAGACACCGATCCCGACCCCGCTGCCCACGGCAACCTGGACGGCCATCCCGACCTGGACGGCCACCTCGACCCCGCTGCCCACGGCAACCAGCACCCTGACGGCCACCCTGACGGCCACCTCGACCCCGCTGCCCACGGCAACCAGCACCCTGACGGCCACCCTGACGGCCATG
>JAPLGY010000462.1 GCA_026389955.1 Caldilinea sp.
CCGGACAGCGGTGGTGGTCTGGGATGAAACAGACGCCGACGGTCGCGGGCGCATTCTGGCTGCCCGGCGCGCGCTAGAAGGGGGGGTTGGCTGGACCTTCACCCAGGTCAGCCCGCCGGTGGGCTCTGACTGGTGCGCCCAGCACAGCCCCCAGCTGCGCGCAGACAGCGACGGCAGGCTCCACGTCGTGTGGTCCGGCTGTGCGCTGCGCAACCCACCGGACGAGTGGCCGCACGACGCCCAGATTTTTTACGCGACCTCCCAGGACGGCGGTGCAACCTTCAGCCAGCCGGTAGGGGTCGGGCTGACCGTCGCACCAGAGGACGAAGAACACCACAACCAGGTGGCCAGCCTGCCCACTCTGGCCACAGGCCCGGGGGGCACAGCGCAGGTCCTCTATCCAAGCCGCAGCGAAGGGGTGTGGAGCTTTTATGTCGCACAGATTGAGAACGGTACCGTCGCTGCGGTGCAGCGACTGGGGGAGCCAACTGCCAGCTGGACGCCGGCGGGCCCGTTCAACGGCCGCTACTTTGGCAGCGACAGCGCAGGGGCCATCGCCTACAATGGACTCCTGGATCGCTACATTGCGGTCTTTCCAGACAGCCGCAACCAGCGCACCCCGGTACTCTATGCGACCCATACTGGAGACAGCAAAGTGACGCTGCCGCACGGGATCTACCTGCCCACTGTGCTTCAGTGAAAAGCGGCCCACGCACTCGGACAGTTTCGCTCACGGAAAACAAGATGGCCCAAAAACCACACAGCCCCCCCGGAGAAGCCCCAACGCTGGCACGTCTGGCCTACAACCGTCTTGGATTTGGGCCGCGGCCAGAAGATCTGCTGGGATTGGACGGCTTCGATCTGGCCGCCTACGTCGACGCACAGCTCGACATCGAGTCGATCGACGATGCGGCCTGCGAGCACGCTGTGGCTGCGTTGGATCGCACTGACCACGAAGGATTGGCTGTCCCGCCGCCGGCGGCCACACTGGCTGAGCTGGCCGACTACCGAGCCGCCAGTCTGGCAGCCGGCGGCTGGCCCAACGGCAATTTACAACGACACCTGTGGAGTGCCACCTATGCCCGGGCTCTGTTGAGCCGGCGCCAGCTCTTTGAAGTCATGGTCGACTTCTGGACCAACCATTTTCAGACCAACTTTCAGAGCCATACCAAATACTGGGAGGACCTCCACGTCATCCGCCAGCATGCATTGGGCAACTTCCGTGACCTGGTAGGCGCCAGCGCCAAAAGCCCGTCGATGCTCTACTTTCTGAGCAACACCTACAGCGACGGCGCCAACCCCAATGAAAACTATGCGCGCGAACTCATGGAACTGCACACGATGGGCAGCTACAGCCGGGTGCCTGGCCCAGGGTTTCTGCGGCAGCCCAACTACACCGAAACCGACGTGCACACCGCAGCACAGATTCTAAGCGGTTGGACCACCCTGCATTCGCCGACCGACGCCTATCACTTCAACGCCGGGCGCAGCTGGCCCGCCCATCACTGGCACGAAAAGCAGCTGTGGTTGGGCAACGATGCACGCTACTTTTTCCCCCACGGCGGCGAGGAACAGGGCGAACTGCTGCTCGACATCCTGGCCGAGCACCCCAGCACCGCCTATTTTTTGGCCTTCAAACTCTGCCGACGTTTTATCAGCGATGATCCGGACACCTTCTGCCCAGATGCAATCGAGGCGGGGGCCCAGGCCTTTCTGAACACGCATGGCGACATTCGGGCAACGGTTCGTGCCCTTCTCCTGCACCCCAAATTTGCGGCGAGCTGGGGACAAAAGATCCGACGTCCCTTCGAATTTTTTGTCGCCACGCTGCGCGCTCTGGGCATTCAGAGCCCGATCAACTTTCTGCCCGAGGATTGGAACGATGCGCTGGGCGCGCGCTTTTTTGAAAACCAGATCGAGATGCTGGGACAAAAACTTTTTGACTTCTCCGCGCCGACCGGTCTGCCAGATGTGCGGTTCGCCTGGTGGAACACCAACCAGGTCTTTGGGCGCTGGAGCCTGGCCAACGCGCTGATCAACGCCTATTTTGGCGAACAGACTGCCGTCAATGCGGCGTCCCCCAATGAAGCGTTGGATAGCTGGCTAAAAGCGCCTGCCACTGCAGCAGAGACCGTCGACCGGCTGGTCGAGGCCTTGATCGGCCGAGCGATCGACGCCGAGGACCGCAGTGCGCTGGTCAACTACCTGGGCGACGGAGACGCCACTGCTCTAATCACCAGCACAACGCCGCAGCTGCGCGCGACCCTCGGTGCCGTCGCAGCCTCCCCCTATACGCAATGGCGCTAAACTCGAACTTCGCCAGTGCAGAGAAGACGTGAAACTAGAACTTGCCCACGGAACTGGTGGTGTCGATGCTCTCGTGCAGGCTGCGGAAGCCAACCTTAGCAACTTAGATTTGCGGCGCTCAATCGGGTCCCGCACCTGTTCCACGAGTTGGCCATTCATTTGTGCCGCTGAATGGCGTAGGCGTTCCAGATGTGTGTTTATCTGCGACATTGTATTGCTGGGCGGCAATGTAGGCATCAAGATGCTTGCCACCTGTTCAGATGGAACTGGCTGCGCAAATTCAAAAACGTTGGCTGCGAAAATCAAGCAGCTGCGCCGATGGCAGCGCAGGCTTTCTCGTCGTGTCAAGGGTGGCAAGAACCGGTCAAAGGCGCGAATGAAGGTCGCCGGGCTGCATATGCAGGTGGCAAACGTGCGGAGGGACGTGCACAACAAGGCGGCGTGCGCCATCCCCGACAAGCGTCCGTCGGTTCTCGTCATCGAGGAGCTGAACGTCAAGGGCCAGGTCCAAGAGAACGGTGCCTGTAGGTTCGTCGGACAGGCAGCTCACCAGCGGCGCCGTGGCAAGCTGGAACGGTCATAAAATTCACGCTGGGTCGAACGGGAACGCATGAACATCACGCTGGTGATCAGCCCCAGAAGCCCGATCCCCCCTGCCCCTGCCACCGTCAGGCAGAGCAGCATCAGCATCATATTCTGGGTCGTGCTCGGCGTCAGGAGCGTGGTCAGCTGAAGGATAGACGGTGTCGGCGTCAGGGTAGGCAAGGGGGTCAGCACGGGCCCGAACGCCACCGGTGCTGTCGTCGGCACCGCGGTGACGACGACGTAGGCTGGCAGAGAGGCGTCGACCGTCGCGGTCGTTTCGGCAGATGCCTGGGCCACCTCGGCGGTGGCTGCCCCCTCGCGGGGAGGCGGCAGCGGGGTGACCACAATTGGCGTCGGCGGTGCTGTGGGGTCGGGCGTGGGCAGCGGGCTGCCGAAGGCATCGGTAGGCGGGGGTTGGACAACCGGGTTCCCAAACGCATCCGTGGGAGCGGGCAGCGGGCTGCCGAAGGCGTCGGTAGGCGGGGGTTGGACAACCGGGTTCCCAGACGCATCCGTGGGAGCGGGCAGTGGGTTGCCGAAGGCGTCGGTGGCCTGCGGAAGTGGGTTGCCGAAGGCGTCGGTGGCCTGCGGAAGTGGGTTGCCGAAGGCGTCGGTGGGAGCGGCTGAACTGGGGGCCGCTGTGGGCGTAGAGGTGGGTGCTCCTGGGATCGGTGTGATGCTGGGCCCATAGCCACAGCGGTCAATTTTCTCGCCGGGGGTGCCGTCTGTAGTCAACTCGACCAGACGAAAACAGTACGGGACACCGGTCTCTATCCCGCTGGTGACCGGAAACCTGTACTGTGCGGGGAGGGATTCTCCGCCTTTGGCAGGCAAGAAACCGATACGGTGGTAAGCTGCTTCTGGTTCATCTTCCCGTTTGTATTGGATCTCGTAGCCTTGCACGTTGAACTCGTTGAGGGTCCCCCATTGCAGAATGACCGAAGCAGGGTTGGCGATCACTGTGAAATAATTCAGTTCGATTGCAGCCAGCGCTGGCTGTGCCAGCCAAATCGCCAGGGCCACCAGCACCATGCCCGATGTCCCCCAAACTGTCGCTGGTTTTCGTAGGTTTCCCATCAGCTCTCACTCGCTCTGCGAGCCGGTCCGTGGCGGCTGCACCTTTCATGGAAAAGGATTGTACCATGTTGCGTCTGGCCAGTGCATACGCTGTTCGGTGTATTGTGAGCCGCAGCGGTTTCAGCGGTGGGCCAGATAGGCGAGGTCAGCGGCGATATCCTCTATGGGGGCATCGTGGGCAAAGATCTCGCGCAGGTTATTTTGTGCGTCGATCACGTAGAGAAAGGCTGTATGGTCGACCAGATAGTCTGCGGCGCTCTGCGACGCTTCCAGGGTCCGTTTCTCTGCAAAGACCCCATAGCCTTGTTTGACCGCAGCGAGGGCATCGTTTGCGATGTGTACGCCGTAGAACGTGGGTTGGAAGGCCTTGACGTAGCTGGCCAACCGTTCTGGTGTATCGCGGTCGGGGTCGACGGTCACAAAAACGAAGGCGACCCGGGTACGAGCTTGTTCGTCTAGCGCATCGTAGACCCCCTTCAGATTGGAGAGGGTCAACGGGCAGACATCGGGGCAGAAGGTATAGCCGAAGGAGACGATCTTCACCGATTCTGGCAGTGTGCTCAGCACAAACGGGGTATTGTCCAGGTTGGTGCCGACGAGGGGGGGTGCGGGGAGAATCGGGTCGTAGCGGGTGCCGCGCAGCTGGTATTCCTGTCCACAGCCTGTCAGCAGAAGAATCAGCAGCAGGCAGAGGGCCATGCGGTGGTTCATCCGAATCGGGTTCTGCATCTTATCCTCCACTGGGCACATCCGTGTCTGTGGTTTCTTCTGCGGGCAACAGGGTTGCCAGCAATTCACAAACTTCCTGTTGGCAGGCTGCGGCCAGCGTGCTGTTGTACCAGGAGCGCATCTCCTGGGTGAGTTTGACGGTCAGGTCAGCAAACTGTGCCTGGGCAGCAGGGCTTTCGTCGTCTGCCAGCGTCTCGTAGTGCGGGTACCGTTGGAGCCATGCAGACAGATGCTGTTCGGCCTGTCGGGGGCGTGGCCCCCACTGCGCCTGCAGCTCCCATTCATCGTCGAAGATCAAAAACTGCGGCAGGTCCCACTCTTCGAGTGCACCGGCGACATCGAGTTCGGGCCACAAGGTTGCCAGCGGGGCCATATCCAAACTATCGGACAGGATGCGCAGCTGCAGGCGTGGGGAGGCGTCGAACAGGCGGGCGAGGACCGGCAGCACGGCGATGGTGTCGGGGTCGTCGTCGGTGAGCAGGGCCAGCACGGCGAGCGATTCACTGTAGCTGTTTACCGCCGCCTGCGCGGCTGGGGTCCGCCGGCTTTCTGTATAGCGTCTGGCCAGCAGAACATTGCGTTCACCGCCGAGCCACAGGCTGTAGTCACGAAAGGTCAGACAGTGTGCGAAAGCCAACAGTTTGTCGTCCGCCAGGATCGGGTCGCCGCCGA
>JAPLGY010000701.1 GCA_026389955.1 Caldilinea sp.
GATCCCCTGAATTTTGTGCGGACCCGGCTGGCCTCCCGACAGCACCGGCGACGCAGCCGGTTCCACCGCAACCGCCTGAACAGTTGGTTTGCGCGATTTGAGAACGCTGGCCACCCCGGTGATGGTGCCCCCTGTCCCGACCCCGGCCACCAGAATATCGACCTGGCCGTCGGTGTCGGCCCAGATCTCCTCGGCAGTGGTGGCCCGGTGGACAGCCGGGTTGGCGGGGTTGATAAATTGTTGCGGAATGAAATAACGGCTGTCTTCCGCAGCCATGGCCTCCGCTTTGCGGATAGCGCCCCGCATTCCTTCAGCGCCGGGGGTGAGCACCAGCTCGGCCCCGTAGGCGCGCAGCAGCAGCCGCCGCTCGACGCTCATCGTCTCGGGCATGACGAGCGTGCAGCGGTACCCTTTGGCCGCGGCGACAAAGGCCAGCCCGATCCCTGTGTTGCCGCTGGTCGGTTCCAACAAGATGGTCTCCGGGCCGATCTGGCCTGCTGCCTCAGCCGCTTCTACCATGCTCAGCCCGATCCGGTCTTTGACGCTGCCCGCCGGGTTGAAGAACTCCAGCTTGGCCACCACAGTGGCGGAGAGGCCGGCGGCGATTCGGTTCAGCCTGACCAACGGGGTCTGCCCGATCAGCTCAGTCATACTGGCGGCGATTCTCATGGTTCTGTCCTTTCTTACGGTTAGATTGGGTCACTGGGTTGGGCCGCCAGCCACAGGCCGACGCCCCTCAGGCCAAAAGAGTTCGGTTCAGCTCTGCTGTTCCAGGCTGGCAGCGACCGCTGCCAGGATCTGTCTTGCTGCACTGGCCAGCCCACTCTGGCCAAACCCTGCAATTGCAGACAATTCCTCTGCCGTGTAAGTTTCTGGCGCAGCTCCTGCAGCCGCAGAAAAAGCTGTCGCTCTGCTTGCGGGGACACTGCCCGAGCCGGCCGCTGGTTCGCCCGCGCCTCCCCAGCCAGCTGCTGTTGGACTTGCAGCCGCTCGTCGTCGCCCAGCTGCGGAGGATGCAAATTGACCAGGTCGAGCCAGATTTTGCCGTACTGCTGCAGCCGCTGTGTGCCCAGCCCGGGCAGCTTCTGCAGTGCCTCCAGCGTCTGTGGGCGCTGCACGGCGATGGCCAGGATCAGCTCGTTGCGCATGACGACATAAGACGGCTGCATCAGACGGGCCGCCTCCTGGCTCCGCCACCGCCACAGCGCTCTTTGCAGCTCCGTGTAGCGTTCCGACGCCTCGCTGCCGGCACGCGTTTCCGCTTCGTCGACATACTCCGGATCGGTGGCGGCCGGCAACGCCAGATCTGGGTGGTCGGCCAGCCAGATCTCCGCCTCGATGCGCCCGCGCAGCGTGGGCGCCAGCACGGGGTACCCCTGTCGGGTATAGAGCCGCAGCCGATTTTGTTCGACCAGCTCGTCGATGTAGCTCAAAACCATGCCCTCCCCCAACGCCTTGAGCGCACCGTAGTGGCGCGCTTTCTGCGACTGCACCGGCGCACGCAGAGAGCCCGTCAGGATCCGGGCCAGCCCGCTGCGCCCCACCGGCATCGGCAGGCTGACCAGACAGTCGATCACCATCGTGGCGCCCCACGTCGCTCTCCGCCAACAACCGATCCAGCCGCTGCCCAAAATCAGCCGGCTCTTCTGGCAGTTCAATCCAAAGGGCACGTCGGCCAAAACGCAGGCTGAGGGCCCCGCCTTCCTGCCATTCCAGCAACCGTAGCTCGCACTCTGTCTGCTCCCAACGCATGAAGGCAGCGATCTGGGCCGTCGCAAAGGTCGCCGACTGCTCCTGGCCCAGCTGCAGCCCCCGCAGCAGCCGGGCCAGGCTGCGATCCGCCAGATCGGTCGGGCCGAGAGGGCCCTGCACACGGATCTCCACCTCGGTCGGCAGGTCAAACCCACGCCGCAGCAGCCCGGCCCGCTCCAGCAGGCTGACGGCTACACGCAGTTCGGTCTCGTCGCTGTTCAAAATCTGCACAAGCCGACGCAGGTCCACCGTGCCGGCCGCAGGCAAAGAACCCGGCACCGTGATCCGTCCCTGGGCTGGCTGGGGCTGTTCGGCGCCAGCGGCTTCCCCCGCAGAAGCGATCTCCACCTTCAGCTGGGCTGCGATCGCAGCGTAGACCGACCGCAGCTCGAGCACGCTCTGCTGGTCCGCCCGTGCCCAGCGGCGCAGGTTGGCCCAGTCGTTGTAGTTGTAAAAAAGCAGCCCCTGGCTGGGCAGCCCATCCCGCCCGGCACGGCCGACCTCCTGGTAGTAGGCGTCGAGGCTGCGTGAAGGGTGAAAATGGACGATGAAACGGATGTCTGGTTTGTCGATGCCCATCCCAAACGCCACGGTGGCGACGATCACGCGCGTCTGGTTTTGCATGAAGCGGTCCTGGATCGGCGCTCGCAGCGCCAGCCCGGCATGGTACGCCTCGGCGCTGACCCCAGCCCGGCGCAACGCCAGGGCCACCGATTCGGCCCGCGACCGGCTGTTGACATAGACGATGCCGCTCCCCTCGCTGCGCGCTGCGTAGTCGAGCAGCGCCACCAATTTTTGGTCGTCGTTGTGAAATTGCAGGGCAGAGAGGTGCAAGTTGGGACGAAAAATGTCGAGGACGATCACCTTGGGCGGGTGTGCAGCCCCCTTCTGGCCGCGATCGCTGAGGGTCTCTGCGATCTCATCGCGCACCTGGGGCGGCGCCGTTGCGGTCACCGCCAACGCCGGCGGGTTGCCCAAGGCCAGGCGCGCTGCACCGATGAAAAGATAGTCAGGCCGGAAATCGTGCCCCCACAGGCTCACACAGTGGGCCTCGTCGACGACAAAAAGATCGAGGCCGGCCCGGCGCAGCGCATGCAAAAACGAATGCTGGCGCAGCCGCTCCGGCGCAGCGTAGACCAGCTTGTACTCGCCGCGCGCCACAGCCGCCAGCCGCTTCGCCAGCTCACGCTCGTCCAGGGTGCTGTTCACCAACACGGCACGCCCCTGCATCCCCCGAGGCAGCCCATCCACCTGGTCCTTCATCAACGCAATCAACGGGCTGATCACCAGGGTGGTGCGCGGCAGCAGCAGGGCTGGCAGTTGATAGCAGAGCGATTTTCCCCCACCCGTCGGCATGACCATCAATGCCGACTGGCTGCGCAGCCAGGTCAGCGCAATCACCTCTGCCTGCCCTTCCCGCAAAAGCAGATGGCCAAAATGCCGGATCACCGCCAGCTGGACCTGCTGCCGCTCTGGTTCGGTCAGCTGGACACTGTCCAGCCCGGTCTGCCGCCGATAAAAGGCGGCCGGGTCTTTCTGCAGCAGTTCCGCAGCCCCACAGACCGGCGCCAACGCAAGCTGCAGCTGGGCCAGCTCCTGCTGTTGGCGGTGCTGCAGCTCGCGCTGGACGGAACGGGCGGTCTCTTGTTTGCCCAGCTGGCCTGCCAGCTCGCCCAACAGCACCAACGATTCTCGGTCGATCCCGACGGGGATCCCCCCGCCCAGCTGGTGCCACTGCTGTTCGGCCAGATCCTGCTGCTGCTGGACCAGAGCCA
>JAPLGY010000186.1 GCA_026389955.1 Caldilinea sp.
CTTCATTTTCCCGGATTATCTCGACTGTGCGCTCTGAAGACCAGGTTGAGCCCCCTTCGAAGAGCCCTCCGGTCGCGTACGTGTCGATGGCAACCGTCACATAGGCTCGTTGGGCGTCCTGTGGGTCTGGGGATACCTGCAGAATGCGCAGGCGCCGTGCAGTTTCGTCGTACATGTAGGTTTCCCCGCGCAGCGGACCATAGCCGGCTTCTCCGGCGATCTCTTCCAGCACCCGGCTGCTGTACTGGGCACGGGCGGTTGCTATGTCCCCTTTGCGGAACGCCAAAAATGCGTTGTAGACCGGGGTCTCGGGCACATCCTCTGTGCGATACGTTTGCAGTTCATCGCTGTTTCCGCTGCGGTTGACCAGAATCACGGCAGTTAACGCCAGAATCCCCACCACAGCCAGAACCACAAGGGTGAATTTATCCAGTCGAATATTCACACATGCCTCCTGGTAAATAACTTATCTATCTACAGCATAGCGCACAACGCGAAAAGATTCAATCCCCTTCTGGGTAGCCGAGGTCAGGGAGAAGATTGTTTTTCAGGCGGGCTGCCATTGCCAGCTGGTCGCACCGTTCGTTCTCGACATTTCCTGCATGGCCTTTGAGCCATTCAAAGGTGACGGTATGGCGTTCGCACAGCTGCAACAGCGTTTCCCAGAGATCTGGGTTGGCGGCAGGCTGTCTGTCGGTACGTCGCCAAGGTTGGCGCGCCAGCGGCTGGCCCAGCCTTTGCGCATGGCGTTGACCAGGTATTCAGAGTCGCTGAAGAGCGTCACCTCGCAGGGGGTTTTGAGCAGCTCCAGCCCGGCGATCGCGGCCATGAGTTCCATCCGGTTGTTGGTGGTGCGGCGGTAGCCGTTGGCGAGCTCTTTGCGGTGGGGGCCGTAGAGCAGCACGACCCCGTAGCCGCCGGGTCCTGGGTTGGGGTCGCAGCCGCCGTCGGTGTAGATGATGACCTGTTTGCGCGGCGTGCTCATGCGGGGCGCACGCCGCCATCTTGGAATTCCAGACGCCACAGCCCATACAGCCCGAGGAGGGCAAGGCTGATTGCCACGAAGAGCGCTTCGATCCAGGAGGCTTGGGAGACAAAGATGGCTGCCAGGCCAAAACCGCAGCCGATCAGGTAGCAGACGAGCACTGCTTCGCGACGGCTGGAGAGCAGGGAGGCCAGCCGGTGGCTGACGTGGTCTTTGCCGGGGGTGGTCAGCGGGTTTTTGCCGCGGCGCAGCCGGCTGACAAAGACGAGCAGCGTGTCGAAGAGGGGCAGTCCCAGCACCAGAACCGGGATCATCCAGGTGACAGTGATGCTGTTGCTGGGGAAGCGCAGTTTGATGGCGACGGCAGCCAGCATGAAGCCGAGAAAGAGGCTGCCGGCGTCGCCCATGAAGATATGAGCTGGGTTCCAGTTGTAGATCAGGAAACCGGCGAAGGCCCCGGCCAGTGCTGCAGCCAGCACACCGACCAGATACTGCTTGCTCATGGCGGCCAGCAGGGTGAAAAAAATCGCTGCGATCATGGCCACTCCGCCGCTCAGACCATCCATGTTGTCGAGCAGATTGAGGGCATTGGTGATGCCGACCACCCAGACCAGGGTGACAGCGATGTCGAGCCAGCTGTCAAAGAGTTGGACTTTGACCCCCGAGTAGATCAAGATTGCTGCGGCGCCCACCTGGCCCGCCAGCTTGACATAGCTGCCCAGTCCCCAGCGGTCGTCGATGATGCCCATGAAACTCATGAACGAGGCACCGACAAAGATGCCGATCGCCTCGTTGATGTAGTTGCGATCCCCGAAGAAAAACAGGACCAGGATGAAGGTAAGGTAGATGGCGACACCCCCCAGCAGGGGCACGGGGGCGCTGTGAATTTTGCGCGCGGCGGGTCGATCTACGGTCCCTGTTTGCAGCGCGATCTGTCGCATCAGCGGCACCACACCGATGGCCAGCAGCAGTGCGCTGGCTCCGATCAACAAAAATGTGGTCAGTGGCAGGGTATCCAGCATGAGGGTCGGTTATCCATTGGCCTGGGCGATCAGTGCGTCGATGGTGGGCTGCTGGTCGGGGGGGGCGAGTGTTTTGGCCTGTTGCAGGAGTGCCAGGGCTTCGCTGCGCCGTTCAAGACGCAGCAGGGCAATGCCTGCTTCCAGCGCATACTGGAAATTGGAAGGCTCCAACCCCATCAGGGCTTGGGCAATTTCGAGCATTTTGGCAGAGTTGCCTGTTGCTGTGTAGAGCGAACTGAGCGTGCGCAGCGTGTTGATGTCGTTGGGGAGGAACTGGCGCACCTTCTCCATTTCGGCCACCATCCCTTCGGTGTTGTTCTGGCGCTGGAAGAGTTCGGCTGCCAGCTGATGCAGCCCGGCCAGGTCCTCAGGAGCGGTCGCAACAGCGATAGCCTGGCGGGTGAAATTCATGGCCTGGTCGAGATCGTTCTGGTCGCGCAGGAGAATGGCGAGGTTGCGCAGTGCCTGCAGATTGTCGGGCAGGAGTTCCAACAGCTGGCGGTTGGCTGCCGCAGCCCCCTCCAGGTTGCCCTGCCTGGCTTCGACGACGCCCAGATAGCTGAGCAGCTGGCCGGCTGCAGGGGCGTTGCCCCGTTCTGTAAAGGTTTGAATGCCCTGGCCAAGCACTTCTTTCAGGCGGTCGATCTGGCCGTTGCGTTCGAGGTAGTCGGCCAGGAGCAGATAGGTCTGGTCGAAGAGCGTGTCCAGGCGAAGGCTTCGTTCGAAGGAGGCCAGCGCCTCTTCGTTTTTGCCGGCTGCCAGCAGGGCATTGCCTCGTTCGTTCCAGAGATGGGCGGCATTCGGGCTGAGGGTGATGGCTGTGTCGTACAGGAGAACACTGCGGTCCAGCCACTGCTGGCGGGCAGTTGGCTCTGCACCGTCCAGGTCGGCCCAGGTGCGGTAGAGACGCGCCAGATTGGCGGTGTGGTCGGTGTTGAGGGAGTTGACCCGCTGGGCTTCCAACAGGACGGTCTCTGCGGCTCGCAGCAGGTCGTTGCGTCCGAGTTGGGAGACCGTGTCGGGGGTCAAGCCAAGCACATCCGCCAGGGTCAGTGCAGCGGGGAGGGTCGCTGTTCCTTCGACTGGGGAGAGTTTGGCCTGTTCGAGCAGCGCTCGTCCTAGAAAGAGCATGTAATGGTCTTCGGTGGCGCGGGTGGCCAGCGCACGTTTGTAGAGCTCGACGCTGCTCAGCCAGTTGGCCTGGCTGTCGAACTGCTGTCCTTGTTTGTAGACAATATCTGCTTTGACCAGATTGACGTTGACCGTGTAAATCAGGAAGATTGCCAGAGCGCTGGCAGCGACGCCTGTGGCCGCTGCGCCCCAGATTTTGCCAGCGGCGGGCTGTCCGCGGGCGCGCAGGGCGGGCCAGACGTAGAAGGTGCCTGCGGCCAGCATCCAGGTGATCAGGACGAAGGTGAAGAAACCAAAATGGCCGCCGACGCGTTCCAGTTGCAGGTTCAAAAAATCTTGATTGGTGATCCCCTGTGGGGGGGGGATGGGTGCCAGCCGGGCCGCCTGGATCAGCCCATAGACCAGCCAGGCACCCCAGACGACTGCAGCGTGCAGCCCTAACCCGGTCAGCCACCAGCCGATGCGGGGTGGCCGGTGCTGTGCCAGCGATTCTTCTGCCAGCCCGAGCACTGCGGCTACCAGCCAGGTGAAGAGCATGAGAAAGAAGATGGCTGGACCTGTGCCGCCGGTTTTGGGGTCGACGAAGATGCTGTCGCTCAGGATGCGGGATGAGTCGGTCAGACCCGCTGCATTGGTCAGGTAGATGTAGACGAAGGTCAAAAAGATCAGGACGTCGGTCAACACGGTGCGCGGCAGCCGTCCGAGGGGGGGGGCCTGCGTCTGGGCAGCGCGTCGGCTGGGCGGTTGGGTGCCGGCTTTGCTGCGTCGGGCTGGCGGGGCGGGGCTTTCGGCCGCAGGGAAGTCGCTTTCGGCGTTGGCTGTCGGCGTGTGCTGGAGGACCGGCAGCAGGCGCATGCCGACCAGCATCAGCACTGCAATCAGGATCCAGAAGTGTGTGCGGGTCGCCCCGATCGCTATCCCGAAGTGAATCTCCAGATAATGGGCCACGACAGCGGTGAGCAGAGCGATAATGATCATCAGCCGTGGCAGATCGCTGCGATCGGGTTTGACCCCGGGTGCAGGAAGGCTGCCAGTGCCGTGTAGCTGCCGAAGCCGGTGATGATGCCGAAGGGCAGGCCCAGCCCTGCCATGCGCAGTTGCCAGCCATCGGCTGCCATCAGCCCCAGCGAACCGGCGATGCCGAAGCTGGTGACCAGGAGAGCGTAGAGCAGGGTGTCGCGGCGCCCGGTGATCAGCCCCAGCCAGCGCAGCGACCAGTAAAAGATCGTCACAAACAGGGCGATATAGCCGACAAAGCCGAGCAACCCAGTGATGACGATGCTGTCCCAGGCTTCGTTGTGCGAGCGATCCGGGCTGGCGTTGCGCGCTTCGACATGGGCCAGTTCAGGGGGATAGAAGGGATTGAATGCGACCCACATGGCTTCAGGCCCATAGCCGATGAGTGGGCGCAGCACGTTGACCCCATCCTGGCTGCCGTCTGGAAACGTGAGCGGTTCGTGGGGCAGGAGCATTTCTGCAGCTCCTCCCCAGATCAGCTGGCGTACTTTGCCGGTGCCGCTTTCTGTTTCAAACACATTGACAAAGCGTCCAACGTAGGGGGTCTGCTGCAGAAATTGGAACGCAGGAATGAAATTGGCGGCCAGGACGAGCAGCACCAGCCCCAGCGTTCCTGCCAAAGCCAGACTGAGCAGCGTACGAAAATAGCGTGGGCGCACGGTGCTCACGGCCAGCAAGATAAACAGGAAGATGCCCGGGATCCAGCCCAGCCAGGGGCCACGGCTCTGTGTCCAGACCAGGGCGATGGTCTGCACCAGCAGCACGAAGAGGTAGGCACCGCCTGCCAGGGAAGATTGCCAGTCTTGTAGAGGGCCAGCGGCTGTCCGCCCCAACCCCAGCAGCCGGACAAAGCTGGTGAAGACCCGTTCCAGGGTCAGAAAGAAGGCCATGATCAAATAGGCAGCCAGAAAAATGGGGTTGCCCGCATTGGCCGCCACGCGGGTCTGTACATCCCCGCCCCAAGGGAGCGGGTCGAGCCCATAGTGCTGGATAATTCCATAGATGGCGATGGGCAGGCTGGTCAGGATGATAGCGTGCTGAAAGCGGCGCAGCTGTTCGGGGCGGCGCATGGTCGCCGCAGTCAAAGCGGCAATCGCCGCATAGGCCAGGAAGCTGTAGGTTCCCTGCATCCTTTGGTAGGAGCCAAACCAGCTGACAAAGACAGCAACGCTGAAAACGGTGGCCAGGGCAAAGGCCACAATCACCAATGTCACAGGCCCGATCAACGGATTTTTGACAAAGCCGCTCCAGTTGGCACCGGACGGTTGTTCGGAAGGCTGGCTGTTGGCCAGCGGCAGCCAGGCATAGCCGCCGTTGGCCACTTTGACCAGCCAGACTGCGATCAGCGTCAGTGCAATGCTGCGCACCAGGCTGATTTTATCGGGTTCAAAGACACGGCTGGAAAAGACATTGAAAAAGAGCGGCGCAACCACCAGTGCAGCCAGCCAGCCGGCTTCCAGAATTGCGTCACACCATTGGTCGAGTTTGGTTCGGTTCCCCATGAATGCTGGATTTCCTGCCTTGAAAAGAGTTGCGATAGCCGTGCAGATATCGAATTACCCTGCTTGCTCGTCATTCAGAGGGTATGCTAGCCGATTCCGATGTGTGGGTCAAGAATTGGGAGAAGATGCAGCCCGATTGCTACGGAGATCGGCCCATCGCCTCGGCATAAAAGGCCAGAGTCTGCTCCAGCATCACTTGCACCGAAAAGTGGTGGAGCGCTCGTTCTCGCCCGGCGGCTCCCATGGCTGCGCGCTGAGCGGGATTCTCCAGCAACTGCCGCAGGGCTGCTGCCAGTGCGTCGGCGTCGTTAGGGGGCACAACCCACCCGGTTTGGCCGTTTTGGTTGACATAGGATGTGCCTGTGCCCAATTCTGTGCAGACCAGAGGCAGACCGCACGCCATGGCCTCCAGCTGGACAATCCCCAGGGTCTCGGCGCGGTTGGTGGAAGGCAGGACGAAGATACTGGCAGCATGGTAGACGGCGACCAGCTCCGCATCGGAGAGCTCCCCCAGAAAGGTGACACGATCGGCGACCCCCAGGGCCTGCGCCCGGCTGTGCCATGCCTGCTCCATCGGGCCGATGCCGACGACCAGGGCTCGAGCGCCGGGAAGCTGCTGCAGCGCCGAGATCAGCACATCGACCCCCTTGTAATGGCGCAAACGGCCGACAAAAAGAATCAACGGAGTGCTGAGAAAACGTGCTTGCCATGCAGCTGCCTGTTGCTGCACCGCAGGCGTCACGGCAAAGCGGGTAAAGTCTACCCCAAAATGAACCACACGGCATTTGTCTGCATAGTGGCGCAGAAACGGAGAATCCTGGATATAGATCGGATTGGAGACAGAAATCAGGGCTGCCCGTTTCAACACCTGCCAGAGAAAGGGGCGATAGAGTGCACCCAGTACACGTTGGCGAACAATGTCGCTGTGGTAAGTGACCACCGTCTGTCGGCTGCGACCCAGCTGCAGATGTGCCAGTTCACCGTGTGGATAGGGCATGTTCAGGTGGGCAAGGTCGACACCTGCCTCCAGACGGTAGACGGCCGGGAAAAAGGGCAGGCTGACCGGGGCGGAGGAGATGTTGACCTGGCGCGCAGTTTTGCAGACTGGGACTCCGTCGATCCATTCTTCTGTCGAGCGGTTGACCGTGTTGGTGACGAGAACCTGGGTCTCGATCCCACGCTCGCGCAACCCCTGAGCCAGCTGTTTGATATGATTTTCGATCCCACCCAGCACGGGAGAGTAGTCTTTGTAAAGATAGAGAACACGCATAGGGTGGGCACTCCTGGCCACTTCAGGGCAGAACAGAACACCGATCGGTTCGCATTGCCACAAAAAAAATTCCAAACTGTTCGATTTCAAAACATGCTTCGAGCAGGCGCAGGCTTTGGGGATCATGTTTTATCCCCGATTTGAGCCATTCTTTTTCGGTCCAGACCAGTGCGTCGACATGTTCGGCTTGCAGCCGCGCCACAAAGGTAGTCGGCTGCAAATAGGGGTAGATCGGTTCACCCGGCCGAGTGGCGTACCACAAGATGTCTTTGTCCGCCAACAAAAAGCCATCGTCCGGCACATTTTGATTGACATACTCGATGGCGCGCTGGCGGTCTGCATAGAGATAGGTATACCGATAGCGTGTGCTGTAATCGGCGCGCAGCTGAGCCCAGTGGGTGGCCAGGAAGAGCCCCAGTGTCAGGGCAAAGAGGGCCAGGCAGACACGGCTGGCAAGAGGGATGGGGGTTCCCCGCAAAAGCAGTGTGGCGGCCCCTATCCCTCCAGCCAGGATGGCCAGCTGGATCAGGGCGGGAGGCGCGGCTACGGCCAGGCGTTCGTTCAGCTGCACGGTTTCAAAGGTGGCGCGATAGAGTACATAGAGGGGATCTTCGAAGGTAGAGAGCTGGGCCAGCAGAGCGCCAGCCAGCAGGAGCCCGAACGTCACGAGCGTCCGTCGGGTGGGTGTGAGTCCGGCGGCTGCCACGGTGCTGCCGGACACAACGCACAACAGTGCGTAGGCCGGAGTGTGATAGCGTGGATAGCCCCAAGCGGGCACAATCAACGCTCCATAAAACAGAGCCATGCCTACGGCCAACAACGCCAGCAAATCGACTTCCTGCAGCTGGCCGTGCTGAAAATTGTGCAGTGTGCGAGCAACTGCGATCAGGGTCAACAAAGCCAGCGGCAGCGTGATCCAGAAAAGAAACACGCCGGTCGACTGCAGGGCGACAGTGGGGATCAGAGCCAGGGCGCTTTCTGCGGTCGCAGTACGTCCGACCAGGGCAGAGGTTGCCTGGCCGAGTGTGTAGCCTGTCCACTGCGAGTATAGCCAATGTGTGAAAAGAAAGAGCACAATGCCGCTGACGGCTGCCACAGCCGCCAGCGCTGCCTGCTGCCCCCTGCGCTGCAGCAGGTAAAAAAGCACCATTCCTGCCATCACCATCGGGGGGGTCGGCAGTTTGCTCCAAAGGGCCAAGGCAAACGC
>JAPLGY010000380.1 GCA_026389955.1 Caldilinea sp.
TTCGGGTTATGAGCCCGACGAGCTACCGCTGCTCCACCCCGCGTCAGTTATGTATCTACTATAACACGTCGCTCCTGTCCGGTCAAATCAAAAGAAGGGTGGACGCATTTTATTGGCAAAGGAGAGAAAGGTGCTGCCCGAGAGGCCTCTGGCAGAGCGCCAAAATCGTAGATCTCCTGGGTCGGGTAGGCAAAATGGACGTCGGTGAGGGGCGCCGTTGGCTGGACCATCACCCACTCGACACCAGAGATTCGCAACAAAATAGACCGGAAGGACCGGCCGTTTTTGCCCCTTGATGGGGGATGTGCCGGTTGTACAAAGCGTCTGACAGGGTCCCCTGCGGGTAGTTTTTCAGCCAATTTGTGTCTGCTGGCCTCTACAGGCCGGGTTTCCAGAGCGGTTCTGGCACGTCCTGCATCCGATTTTCGTAGCGGGCCATGACAAAGAGGGCGTCCGACAGCCGGTTGAGATAGGCGATGGTATGGGGGCCGACCGGTTCGCTGCGTGCCAGCGCGGAAACATCTCGTTCGGCGCGGCGGCAAACTGTGCGTGCCACATGCAGCTGGGCGGCTCCCAGCGCTCCGCCGGGCAGGATGAAGTTCTCCAGGGGCCCGACGACTGCTGTCATCTCATCGAGCAAGGTTTCCAGCCGTGCAATGTGCCGTTCCTCGATCTGTGGCAGTTTGTAGCGTGCCTTGTCTTCTTCAAGAAAGGCCAGATCCGAGCCGAGGTCGAAGAGCTCGTTCTGGATTTCGGGCAGCACGGCTGCCAGCCGTTCGCACACTCCTGCGGCCAGTGCCACGCCGATCTGCGAGTTGAGTTCGTCGACGGTTCCATAGGCGTTCACGCGCAGGTGTTCTTTGGGAACCAGCTGCCCGCCGCCCAGCGAGGTCTGGCCTTGATCGCCTTTTTTGGTGTAAATTTTGGTCAGTCTTGGCATTGGAGTGCTCCTGTCACATCTTTGGCTGTCAGCCAGCCGGTTTCTGGAAAAAGTCTTGCAATTTGTGGGGCAAAGAGTGGGGAAGTTGCCAGCACTTCTGTGGGAGGGCCTTCGGCGATGATTTCACCTTGGCTCATCAAAATGACCCGGTCGGCGATGACTGCGGCCAGCTCCACGTCGTGGGTCACGACCAGGATGGCTGTGCCGTCGTCGCGCCAGCCTCGCAGCAGCTGTTCCAACGCCATTTTGGCTTGGTAGTCCAGCCCGCGTGTCGGCTCATCCAGCAGCAGCGTGGCAGGTTGGGTCACGGTCACCGCAGCCAGGGCGACCCGCTGTCGTTCGCCGACGCTGAGGTCGCGCGGGTAGGCTGCGGTTTTGTCGGCCAACCCCAGGCGTGCCAGCAGCTGGCTGGGAAAATTTTCCTGCTGAAGGTCTTCGGATCCCTGGTGGTTGTGCAGCGTGACGAGAAGTTCGTCCTGCACGCTTTCTGCAAAGAGCAGGGTGTTCGGGTCCTGGGGAAGATAGCCGACCTGGCGGCAGATCTCGGCCACTGTGCGGCCTGTGTTGGGATGGCCGCCGATGGAGACGTCTCCTGCGTAGGGGCGCAGCAGCCCGACCAGCGTGCGCAGCAGCGTGGTTTTGCCTGCGCCGTTGCGTCCCATCAACACGACGATCTCGCCAGGCCACAGCGACAGATCGACTCCCCGCAGAATTTCCTGTCGGCGATAGCGGACCCGCAGCCCGCGTGCCTGCAGGGTCGGTTCGCCTGGGGGCTGCCGCTGCACCGAAGGCAGCGGCAGCGCTGCGCCCGCCTGTCGCTGTGCTGCCAGCCACGGGCGGCTGAAGCGCAGCCCCTCTTTGACCGTCAAAGGCAGCGGCTGCCAGCCCAGCGCCTTGCCCACGGCCACCAGGGGCGGCACCAGCTTGACTGCCTGCATCGCCGTCAGGGTGTCGGCGTACAGGACCGTTCCATCGTCCGCTGCTGCCGGCAGGTAGATCACGCTGTCGACGAAGGGCAGCACCCGCTCCAGCCGTTGTTCGGCCAAAATGATGGTCAGCCCCAGGTCGTGGTTGAGCCGCACCAGTGCGTTGAGAACGTCCTCGGCGGATTTTGGGTCAAGCTGTGAGGTCGGTTCGTCCAGCACCAGAAGTTTGGGGCGCAAGGCCAGGGCCGCCGCAATCGCGACCCGCTGGCGTTCGCCCCCAGAGAGCTGTTGGAGCGGACGGTCACGCAGGGGGGTCAAGCCGAGCAGATCGAGGGTTTCCTCGACCCGCACCCGCATGGCCTGGGGGGGCATGGCCGCATTTTCCAATGCAAATGCGATTTCGTCCTCGACCCGGTCGGTGACAAACTGGGCTTCTGGGTCCTGAAAGACAAATCCGACGTGCTGGCTCAGCAGCCGTGGGGTGGCAGCCACGGGGTCCAGCCCTGCCACGCGCACCCTGCCGCTGAGCACGCCTCCGCTGAAATGAGGGACCAGCCCGTTGAGGCAGCGCAGCAGGGTAGATTTGCCGGCGCCGGAGGGCCCAATCAGCAGGATCAGCTGCCCATCGGGCAGTTCCAGCGAAATATCTTTCAGCGCAGGCTGTGTTGCTCCCGGGTAGCAGTAGGTCAGATGCTCCAGTTGAATCATCGCGTCTCCAGGATTAGACCAGGGCAGGGAACACCAGCCCTGCTGTCGCCAGCCCGATTCGCCAGTCCAGGGCCAGCCCGGTCAGGGTCGGATAGGGGGAATAGAAGAGGGTGCTTCGGTCAAAAATTGGCAGCAGATAGGCACCTGCCGCCAACAGCGCACCTGCCAGCACGATCCAGTCTCGGCTCTGCCAGGGCTGGGGTCGATAGACGGTGTAGGGATGCTGGCGTCCAGCCCGCCACAGCCCGAACACGAGAGCGGCCCCGCCGCCCGCCATCGGCAGGAGCGTCCACCACATCGTTCCGGCGGACAGCTGCAACAGCCAGCCGACCACGAGGCTGGCAAAGCCGGCCAGTGCCAGCCCCTGTGCCCCCCGCGCGTGGGGAGCGCTAAGGCTGGCAAAACCGCGTGCCACCATTGCTTCCGCCAGCTGCAACGAACGTTCGATTCCCCCCTCCAACAGCGGCACGATCAGCGGCAGCCAGCTGCGTACCCCGCGCAGACGGTGCCCCCGCACAGCCTGTGCTTCTCGGATCTGTTGCAGCTGCAGCAGTGTAGTCGGGACAAAGGTCACTGCGATAGAAAGCACCACTGCGACTGGGTAGTAGGCGCGTGGGGTCAGGCGCAGCAGCGCCCGCACAGCCACAACCTGATGGAGAACGCTGAACCCCACGAGCAAAGTTGTCAGCGCCAGCCCGTTGAGGGCGCCGTAGGTCAGGGCCTCCAGCGTCCAGCCTCCTCCAAGCAGGGGAATCCAGCCTGGCAATGCAAACAGCTCGGTTGTCCCTGCACGCACTGTTGCCCAGTTGATCAGGGCGGTGCTTGCAAAGAGCAGCAGCGCCAGGTGCAGCGACGAAAACAGGCTTTGCTTTTCTGGTTCCTGGACGCACCGCCAGCGTACGGCCCCGATCGAGGCCAGCACCAGCAGCAGGTAGACTGGCTGTCGCGTCAGGGTTGCGATCGTCACCACCGCCGCAACCCATCCTGCCCAGCTGAGCGGCTGCAGCGGCTGTGATGCTTCGCGCGGTGTGGGAGGGAGGGAAGTTTCTGGGGGAAGCGGCATTGTCATCGTCCCTCGGCGGCGCTTGCCGGCTTGGGCAGCGCAGGATTTGGCTGGTAGACAAACGCAAAGCGCCGTTGAAAGCGGCGCAGCACCCGTATGACGGCTGCACCCAGAAAAAAGACCAGCAGAAAATTGCCGAGCGCACGCATGAGATCCCAGCCCAGCGAGGTCACGACATAGAACACCAGATAGCGCTGCACTGCGTCACCCAGGCCGACCCCAGGCTGCCAGTGCATCTGGGCAGGTCCAACGGCAAAGGGCCAGAACCAGAGGTTCATAGTCGCTCCGAACAGCAGGCCCCAGTAGCCGCCAAAGAGGGCCAGCACCCAGACTTCAAGCTCTTTGTGGGCAGGGGTCCACGCGGTTCCTGCCTTTGGCCAGCAAGCCTGCAGCAGGCGGACGAGCGGCCGGCAGAGGGGGGCGCTCAGGCCGACCCAACCCGCTGTGAACATTTGGTAGGGCAGCCAGGGCCCGACCCCACCGGTGACCAGCGCAGAGGCCAACAAGGTCAGCGCCCCCAACAAAAAGCCGAGCCCGCCCCCAAACACATAGCCACCCAGCACAATCAACAAAAAGATTGGACTGAACCCGCCGGGGCCGGGCAGCGCCACTTCGGCAAAACGCAAGGTCGCGTTGACAGCGACCAGCACCCCCAGCAGTGCAATGGTCTGGGCGCTGACCGCCTGACGTTGGACTTCCAGCAGCAGCACGGCGAAGCAGATGCCCATCAAGACGGCCACCATCAGCGCGCTGTCGCCGGCGCGGGCCAGCGTCTGGTCGCTGCTCTGGGCCAGCTGGGGCAGCCAGAACGGATAGAGAAACGCTGCAACTCCGACCGCGCTGGTGAGCCCATAGGTGACGGCAGCCAGCCAGTTCTTCATGGCCGGCCTCGGCGCAGAAGGCGGCGCAGCCAGAGCATCCCCAGGGCACCGGCAGGGAGTGCCACCAACACGCTCAGCAGCAGAGCAAGCGCTGGTCCGGCTGTCAGCCCATTGGTCTGCCCATTGGTCTGCCCATTGGTCTGCTGCGGGCGTGTCTGTGCTGGCGTGGCCGCAGCAATGCGGGGCGACGTGGGGTGCGTCGGCGCTGGCGGATCGGCCGCCAGGCGGGCTGGAAGGGCTGTGTTTTGGGAGGGCTCTGGACAGATCTCGGCAAAAGAGATGGCTGGCGGGGGCTGGGCGCGATCGACGGTGCCGATCCCCCACCGCCAGCCGTCGACCTGGCCGTCCTGCACCTGGGTGCTGCCAGCGCCGGCGTTGCTGTAGACCCATTCGCCGTCCAGAAGCTGCCAGTACGACCAGTAAAGGCAGGGAGTGCCAGTACACTGACAAAAACAGGGTTGCTGGGGATAGGCGCAGCCCTCGCCGTCGATCTGGCAGAGGGTTGTCCCCATGCTGTTGGCTTCGATCGACAGATCCAGCCCACTGCGCGCCAACAACAGGTCCCCGCGAATGGATTCCTCTTGAAAGGAGACGCACCGGGTCACGACGCTGCCGTCTCCGTGTACAACGACCAGCCCGGCGTGGCTGCCGCTCTGTGCCCTGGCCGGCGCTGCTGCCAGCCCTCCAGCCAGCCCTCCAGCCAGCAGCGCAGACAACAGGGCCGGCCAGAGTTTTTCGAGAAATTGGGGGAGGAGCTCCTGTGCCCCCTGGCGAGGCTGGCGGCTGTAGGTTTTTTTACGGCTGCGCAGAAATCGTCTCCTTGCCCAGCGTCTCCTTGCCCATCAAACGTGTGCGGCGGTCTGCGCAGGATTCCAGCGGTTGCACCACGAACGGGTAGGTCTGGCCCAGCAGTGCAGCCACAGCCTGGGCGGTGGTGAGCAGATTGCTGCCTGTACCAGGCTGCCATGCGAAGGCGCCGTCGGCCTGCTGCAGCCCGAGCAAAAATTGAAACGGGGTGCCGTCCGGTCTGGCCCAACGTTCTCCCTCCGGATCCTCGCCGGCTGCCAGCAGGGCCTGGATGGCATAGGCGGTCGAGTTGCCATCAGCTCCGTATTGAATTGTGCGCGGGTCGTAGACAAAGCCCCCCTCCGAGGTCTGCGCGCCAGCCAGGAAATCCAGGGCGGATGTGATCGAAGTGTACGCAGGGGATTCTCCGCCGGCGATCAACGCCTGAATCGCCAGAGAGGTCGTGTTGGTGTCGCTGCCGAAGTCGGCCTGCCATTCCCACCCGCCGTCTTCGCGCTGTTGTGCACGCAAGGCTGTCAGTGTGCTGGCTGGAATCTCTTCTCCCAAAGCGGCGGCCCCCAAAATGCCCCAGACAGCGAACCCAGTGTCGGTGGTGTTTTGCTCGGCGGGTTCCTCTTTCCAAAAGGCGGGGGAGGCTGTGCGGGCTGTTTGGCAGAGGTCTGTGGCAGCTGTTGCGACAGCGACCTTGCCTGCAGCCGCTGCATTGGCGCGGCTGTAAGGACCTACCCGCAGCAGCCAGAAAGTTTCCAAGGATCGTCGGCCGTTGGCTGGCAGCCAGCTGGCGGGTTTTTCGGCGTTGGCACCCAGCGCAAGCATAACTTCCACTGCGGCACTGAAACTCTCGCCAAAACCGCCGGTGGCTGGCTCCTGCTGGGAATGGAGCCAGGTCAGCCCTTGTGCTGCCGCCAACGTACGGTCTGCAGGGGTCTGTTGACTCTCTGCCGCTCCCCATCGCCATCCCTCGACTGCCCCTGCTGCATGGATGGCAGAAGAGGCTGCTCCGACCGCATAAGGCTGCCAGGCGTTTTCTGTCCAAAAACTGTAGTTCCAGTACCGGCGATCGTCGCAGAAGCACTCCTCGGCTGGGCAGCCGGTGCCCTGGATCGCGCAGACCACAGGCCCAAAACTGCTTTCGGCGACGGCCACAGCGAGCCCGGTGGCTTTGAGCAGAGCCAACCCTGAGGTGGTCGAGGTTATGGGGACCTGGCGCACCAGGCTGCGCCGTTCATCGAGCTGGACGACGATCGTCGCACTCGGCAGGGTAGGGGTGTATTCGCTCTGTGCGGTCGCCGTCGGCACTTCGGCACGCAAAGGGGCAGCGGCAACCGTGGTTGGCATCCACACCCAGCCAGCGAACACTGCTATCCATCCCACAACTCCCACACCAATCCAACGTTTCATAGCCTCTCCTGTAGAAAAAAAACACCTTCTCGGCGGTACGAGAAGGTGTCCATGATTCAAAAATCAACGGCACGCCCCATTCCGCGAGGGCTGACACGTACATGCCTAGGGGGTCGACCTGACTTCCGGTCGCAAGGACCGGTCACAGTTGCGGGACAGTGCCGGACTTCCACCGGCTTCGCCAGACCCACCGCTTCAAAACATTTTTTCAAAGCGTTCTGTTCAGCACCTTTGGTTGAAGGCACTGCGCAGAGGTGGGCACCTATGCACAACGGTATTCAATTTGAACCCAATATACAGCACCGGCGCTGCCTTTGTCAATCTGCCAGGGCAGCGACAATCTGACCGACGGTGTAACGCATCATATCGAGGTAGGTGGCGGCCGGTCCTGAGGGGTCGCTCAGCGAGTGGGTGTAGATTGGAACCACGGCGACGCCGGTGTCGGCGGCCAGCTGCGCGGCGACAGCCGGGTTGACGGTGGTATCCACAAAAATGGCGCGAATCTTCTCGGCAGCGATCTGTGTCTGCAGGCGTGCCAGCTCTTGGGCCGAAGGGGAGGCCAGTGTGCTGAAGGAGGGCACGACGGTGCCGGCCACCGTGAATCCATAAGCATGGGCCAGATAGCCCAGGTTGCTGTGGTCGCTCACCAGGTTGCGCCGCTCGGCTGGAATCTGGGCGACCGCGGCGACGATCTCGGCTTGCAGTTCCTCCAGCAGGGCCTGATAGCGGGCGGCATTGGCCGCATAGACGTCGGCGTGTGCCGGGTCAAGGGCAGCAAGCGTTGTGGAAATGGTCTCTGTCCAGCGCATGACGTTGCGCACGTCCATCCAGGTGTGGGGGTCGAACCCGGCGTGGTCGTGTCCGGCATGGTCCGACTCGGCATGGTCCGACTCGGCATGGTCCGACTCGGC
>JAPLGY010000561.1:0-1248 GCA_026389955.1 Caldilinea sp.
GGTACATGGAGACCGAGCGGCTGGCGAAGTCTACCGGTTTTGAACGCTTTGTCTGTTGGATCGATATTAACTGGGCGTGGTTGGAAATTTTGCAAGAACGCTACGAGCCGGCGCGAGAGAGGATTCATCGGGTGCTGCAGACACACGACCGGGGCCAGGCGATGAGTTTCAGCGTTTTTTTGGCAGTGCTTTACAGCTTGACTGGACGGATCCAGGAGGCTGTAGATCTTCTGCAGCGCTCGCTGATTTTTTATCAAGAATCCCATGACCTGCTCTCTACATGTTCGATTCGGCTGCAGCTGGCGGCCTGTTTTCTGGCCAATGGTCAGAGAGAGCAGGCGGAGGCGTTGCTGGCCCAGGCGTTGCGGTGGATGGCTGAGCAACGTATCGACTATCTGCCGCACTGGTGGCACCCAGCTACCATGGTTCGTTTGTGCATCCACGCGCTGGAACAGGGGATTGCTCCGGGCACCGCCGAGCAAATTTTGGTTGGGCATTGCTGTGTTGGGCACAATCCATGAGCCCAGAGTGCGTGCGGTGTTGAGCGAACTGCTGGCTATGCGCCGTCTGCGGGCGTCTGCGCTTCCCAAACTAGCAGAGAGATTGACCGGCAGCGGGCAGAGCCGCAGGCCCAACCCAACGTTGTTGGCGGTTTTTGGTCTCTACCTCTACGGTGCGACGCGCCAGGAGATTGCCCTGCGTCTGCACATCTCCAGCAATGTTGTGCGCAACTACATCAACCAGATCTACCAGGCATTTCGACTTTCCTACCAGGCCAGCCAGCGCGACGAGCGGCGGAGGCAACTTTGGGACCTGGCACAGCAGGCAGGATATGTCGAAACTCCTTCTGAGCCGGGGTCTGCCGCACGCTGAATTTTATTTATGTAAATCGCAGTACTGCTACAGGGTACATTGCCCCCCTCGACAGCGGTGCTGTACTTCCCTACAATAAAATTTGTTGCTTGTGCAGGCGCCGATGCGCCCATAATTTTGGAGTGCCAGGAGAGCTGAGATGGCCCGCTTTCGTCTTTTGGAACGGTCGTTTTCCGTACTGCTTGGGGTGGCGACGCTGTTTGCACCGTTGGCGCTGCATGCGCAGGACAGCGGTGCGGTCTTTCTGCCGATGGTGGCGGGTGGCCAGGAGCAGGTCGTGTTTGCGCCCGGACAAATGGATCTGTTTCGCACGCAGGTGACGGTGCAGACTTCGGCGCAGTGGCGTGATCTGATGCGTACCGCTGTCGTGATTTT
>JAPLGY010000561.1:1287-1801 GCA_026389955.1 Caldilinea sp.
AGGACTGGGCGTTGGTGCTGGCCGACGACGAACAGCTGGCCGATCTGGCACGCTGGCGTTTCGTGCCGGAGGAGACAAACTCGCTGCAAACACTCGTCATCGCAGCGGGTGCGAGCGATGTTGGCAACGCAGCAGCAGCCCGTCTTGTGTCTCTGCTGGAACAGATGGACGCTGCCAACGCCGTCGTTGCTGCTGACAGCGGTGCAAAGAACAGCCTGCGCAGCCAGATTCGCAGCACAGTTGCGCTGTTGACGGCAGAAGAACGTGTGTGGCTGTCGCAAGTCGCCAGCCTTGACAGCGACGGCGACGGGCTGACCAACGACCAGGAAGTCATGTGGTGCACAGATGCGGCGCGGCCCGACAGTGATTTTGACGGGGTAATCGACGGTACGGAAGTACAAACTTTAAAGAGATGGGTTAATCACCAGTTGGCTGCACCCCCTATTGGCACTGCACAGCCATTCAACGGCTGGCCGTTCAATGAGACTACCTGTGTTGACAACGACCGTGATGC
>JAPLGY010000188.1 GCA_026389955.1 Caldilinea sp.
TCAGCAAGGTCTACCACAATCTGGAATTGACCGAGGATGTGGTCGCACAGTTTGCCTGACCAGAGGGTTGGCTGGTGGGCGATCCCCTGCGGCGGCAACCGATGATGGGTTGGATGGACAGCCAGCGACAACGCACGGTGCTGGGGATCGACCCTGGGACAGCTATCACCGGCTATGGGGTTGTGACCGAGCGTGTGGGGGGCGATTTTGAATTGTTGGCCTGCGGTGTCATCCGCACCGAGGCTGATGTTCCGATGCACCTGCGGCTGCTGGAGATTTTTCAAGATTTGCAGCGGTTGTTGGCTGAATTTGCGCCCGATGAAGTGGCGGTCGAGAAACTGTTTTTTGGGCGCAATGTCACGACTGCGTTGTCTGTCGGGCAGGCACGGGGGGCTGTGCTGCTGGGAGCTGCGTTGGCTGGATTGCCCGTCGCCGAATATACCCCGGCCGAGGTGAAACAGGCGATCGCTGGCTACGGCAACGCCGACAAAGCCCAGGTGCAGCAGATGGTGATGCACCTGTTGCACCTGGCTGTGCCACCCAACCCGGACGATGCCGCCGACGGGGTGGCCATTGCCATCTGTCATTTGCAAACGATTCAATACAACCGGCTGCTCTGAGCCTGCTGGCGGCAGAGATGGAGCTGCCACCACAATCAGTCGAAACGAGCACTCTTGATGATCCGGATCGTACGTGGACAAGTGGCCATTCGGCAGAAGGATTTGTTGGTTGTCGATGTAGGGGGAGAGCGCGGCGGAATCGCTTTCAAGGTGTTTGTGACGGAACCGACGGCGGCGCGCCACCAGCAGGGAAGTGCAGCGGCTCTTCACACCTACCTGCAGGTGCGCGAAGACGCGCTCTCCCTTTACGGATTTGAGAGCGAAGAAGAGCTGTCGATCTTTGAATTGCTGCTCACGGTGAGCGGTGTGGGTCCCAAAGTGGCGCTCAGCACGTTGAGTTCGCTGGCCCCGGACGCGCTGCGTCTGGCTCTGGCCAACGGGGAGGCCAGCCTGATCGCGCGGGTCCCAGGGATCGGCAAGCGAACCGCCGAGAAGATTGTTCTGGAGTTGAAAGACAAGGTCAAAGCCCCGTCTACCGGCATCGAGAGGCTGGCCCAACTCAGCGCAGCCGACGCCGAGGTGATCGACGCGCTGGTGGCGCTGGGATACAGCCTGGTCGAGGCACAGCGTGCCATCCAGGGGCTGCCGCGTGAGGCGACAACGGTCGAAGAGCGGCTGCGGCTGGCGCTCAGCGCTTTTGACAGATAAGAGTGTTTGCCGTCGTTTTGCCAGCACCACTATAATGCTGGAACGACGCGAAGACTAGACCTACAACAACGAGCGAGGAATCGACAAGGACCTATATGGCGGAAGTACAGACGCTGCGCAAAGGGGATATTTATGAGGAAGAGAACCATCTCTGGCGTGTCCTGGAATACCAGCACATAAAAGTGGCCCGAGGAGGGGCGACGATCCGTCTGAAGGTGCGCAACGTGCGCACAGGTTCGACGGTCGAGAAGACCTACAACAACGGCACGCGTCTCAACGATGTCGAGCTTGACAAAGACAACGTCCAGTATCTTTATCGAGACGGGGAGGTCTACCACTTCATGAACACGGAGACCTTCGAACAGCTGGAACTGGGCCCGGATCTGATGGACGACATCAAGGGCTATCTGATCGAAAACGCTGTGGTAAGCATCGAAAGCTATACAGGGGAGCCGCTGTCGATCAAATTGCCGACAGCAGTGGACCTGCGTGTGGTCTGGGCCGAGGCAGCGGTTCAAGGCGACACGGCCAATGCCCCTACCAAGACAGTCGAGTTGGAGACAGGGCTGCGCACGCAGGTGCCGATGTTTGTCCAGGAAGGAGATGTGGTGCGTGTGGACACCACGCGGAATGGCGCGTACGTGACGCGGGTCAAACAATAAGAAGTGCCCCCAGGCAGGGCCCTGTATTTGCTGAATTGGGGCCCTGCCTGTATACTTTTTAGGGTCAAAATTGCCGTTGTAGCTCAGCTGGTAGAGCGGCGCACTCGTAATGCGCAGGTCAAGGGTTCGAGTCCCTTCAACGGCTTTCTCCCCGAAGCGTCCTCCTTTTCACCCGATAGGAAGGACCCCAGAAGTGACGTTGCGCAGCTGCACAGAAAAATTTTCCCAAATCGCTGTCAGGCGTGGGCAGACTTCAGCAGGAAGAGGTCCTTTTTGGATGGAATGGGCTGCTGCTTCGAGCTGTTCAAGTGTGGAAATCCCAAGCACGGTCGAGGAGACCGCGGGCAGGCTGCTGGCAAACCGCAGCGCAGCTTCAGCAAGAGTTTCTGTATACCCTTCTTTCACCAAAAAACGAAACTGTTGCGCCAGCAGCAGATCTTCGTCGAAGCTGCCGCCGGAGGCAATCGGCTCGATCGGCACCGCTGCGTTGGCTGGCCTGTCTGCCAGATCGCCGAGGGCCCCGCCTGCCAGAACCCGGATGGCAAGCCCTGCGGTTGGGTTGAGCAGGTTGAAACAGAACTGGGCAGTGTATACCTTCTCACTTAAGCTCATGGTCTAGTTTTCGGGATCAATGATAGTAAATCGTGGCTAGGGAGCCTCCTCCTTGGGCTCCGGTGTAGGGATCGGTGTGCCCGGCCCGACCAGATAGACTGCGCGCCAGGGTTGGTACTGGCTGCGCAGGGTGTCGGTGCGGGGGGTGTCGTTTTCGACGATGGTGCGGGTGAGGACAACGGTCATGCCCTCTTTTTGCCATTCCACCTGCTGGATCTGGCCGGGTTCCAGGCTTTCGTCGACAGTATACAGCGGCGCTTCCGGTTCGATACGGTCGGTGATCTGCGCTGCGCCGATCGTCACCGTACGGGCTGGCCGGGTCCCATAAAAGTTGACAACCAGGATCCCGTTGGCGCTGTCTACCTCTGGATCGATCAGGAGATAGGCGCCGGTGTCGTTGCGGAAGCGAAAGTCGACGGTCGGGGTAAAAATGGTGGCGTCCAGACCAGGTTCGCCGTACCAGTCGACAATATAGCCATGGTTGTAGCGCTCGACGATGGGAAAGCCTCCCTCGTAGGCGGCGCGAAAGAGGGTGGTGCTCACCTGGCAGACGCCGCCGCCCACCCCAACTGCCGTGCGGTCTCCCCAGATCACCAATGAATCTTCAAACCCGTTGGCTGAACTGACATCGCGCACGATCTCGTTGAAACTGAAGGTTTCCCCAGGTGGAATGACGACCCCCTCAAACTGCTGGGCGGCGACCTCCACGTTGCGGAGGCGGCTGGCGCTGCTTCCCGCAAAGGAGGTCTGGCTGCTGATCACGAGCTCACGGAGGCCCATTTCGGCGATCCGGTTCATATCGACTGCCGGGGCCAGCGGGGTTACCGGGAGGTCTACCCTGCTGGCCTGGCTGTTGGCTGCCTCTGTGAAGGCGCGCAGGCTGGTCTCGACATCCAAGGCGCGGCCAGTCTGGCTGGGGCTGAGCACAGTCACTGCGCCGGTTGCAGGGTCGAAGCGCAGCCGTGCATCGCGCGGCCGCTGGTCGATCTGGGCTGCCAGTGCTTCCAGATAGCTGCGCAGCGCAGCAGGGGCACGTACCAGCCTGTCCACTTCTGCAGGGGCCAGGCTCAGCTGGAGATTGGAGAGACGCAGCAGCAGCGGCTCAGCGCTGGCCGGGGGGACTGCTGCCGGTTCTGGGGGGGCTGTGGGACGGACGACCATCGGCACCCGAAGCATTCCCTGGGGAAGAGCTGTTGCAAGCTGCTGGCGCAGCTGCTCTACGGTTGCAGGGATGTCGACGGCCAGCCCAGGCTGGGCAGCGACCACGCGTGTTCCGATCCGGCGTTCGGCGCTCCCGGGGCGCTCTACCTGGGCAGCGACGGCAGAGACTGCGGAGGTCAACGGCTCTGGGGGAAGGGTCAGCCGCGATGCAAAGTGAACGCCACGCCAGCCGGCTGTCAGCTGGGCAGAGAGGTCGGGCAGCGGCAGCCCGCTGCGGCCGTACAGATAGGCACGGTTGACAGTTTCCAGAAAATCTGGCCGGGCAGGGAGCTGGTTGGTCGGCAAAGCCCACAGCTCTCCTGCATGTTCGAGGGTGATGGGAGGAAGCGGAAAAGGCAGGCGGGTCTCTGTGAGCAGTTCATAGGCCTCGCTGCGGGTCAGCCCACCGACTGCGACCCCGTCGATGTGGATTCCAGGGTAGATGCGGTAGATATGGAACAACCCCCAGCTGGCCAGCAGCAGGAACAGAGCAAATGCCAGCAGCAGCAAGAAGAGGGCAAGCATGTCCAGCGCTGTGCGGCGGATCGGAGTGTGTGCTGGTGCAAAGGTGGGAGAACGCATGGTGTGTTGTTTTCAACCGCCCAGCTGCGGCAGGATGTAGCGAAATGGGATCAGCAGATCGAGCAAGAACAGGGCCAGGAAGGGAAATGCCCAGATCAGCAGGCGGATTGTCTGGAACAGTGGGCGCCAGCGTGTTTCTGACAGCAGGCGATCGACGGAGGGAGGCAGGCTGAATCCGGCCCTGTCGACTGCGCCGATCAAAAAGAAGGGCTGCAGCAGCAAGGTCATCCCAAACAGGCCGATCAGCAGCACACTCCAGCGGTCCAGGATGTCGATACGCAGGTCGGCGACAGCCAGCGCGACGGCCAGCACGACGCCGAGCATGCCGGTCAATCTGCCTTGCAGCGGCTGCATCAACTCGCGCCAGGCCAGCGCCACAAAGGTGCTGATCGGCAGCAGCCCCCAGAAGAAATAGCGGCCCTGGTGTTGGACAAATTTGAGGTTGTACCAGAGGAAGCTGGCCACGATGCCGCTAAAAACGAGCAACAGCACATAGATGCGCGGTTCCATAAAAACGCCCATCCAGCCAAAAACTCCCCAGAAACTGCGGAAGGTAAAATCCATCCCACGTTCAAGGTAGGGAATCCAGCCTTCGCGCGCAATCCACTCGGCGGTCATCGGCTGGCCGACCACGATGCGATCATGGGCCTGCAGTCCCAGAAAATCCCCGGGTCCATACAGGGTGAGGTTGCGCGCCCACAGCGGGCTGGCCAAGAGCAGCGCGGGGAGCAGCAGGGTTGCAACAGCCTGCACCCCTTGGGCCAGGCTTCGCCGGGTAGGTCGGCTGGGGGGCTGTTCGAGCTGGGCCTGGGGAGCCAGCCAGAGGGTAAGAAAGACGGCACCTGCGGCCAGTGGCAGGAGTGCATACGCGTAGATTTTGGTGGCCATGCCCAGCCCCAGCAGCAGACCTATCCCCAGCAAGCTGCGCATTGTTGATCGACGCGTTCATCGCCACGTGCATGGGCAGGAACGCAGCGAAGGCAGTTGCCCCCACGGTGAGCAGCGGTTTGGTCGGAAAGACGGTGGTCAGGCAGGCGTAGAGCAGCAGCAGGCTGCCGGCCCCGAGCAGCACGTTGAAGAGCCGAACCGCCACCGGGTTGCCCTGGCCGAGCAGGAAAGCGGGCACGGCAGCTACATAGTACAGGGGGGGCTGATAGGCTTCGTAGCGCAGCGGCTCGATCGAGAGGTGGGGGGGAAAGCCGCCGCTGACCAGGGCGTTGAGGTACTCCTGGTCGTAGTCGCCGGGATGGAGGAACGGCAGCCCCCGCCCCGAGGCGATCGTCGCAATGTTGCCAGGCTGGCGGCAATCGGGCGATACCCTGGCACAGAAGCTTGCATCGCGGGTTCTTGGAGCTGCAGGCGCATGATTATGCCAACTTTTCTGCCATCGTCGCTTCATCCAGCTTGACAAAGAGGGCTTTGGGCTCGGCCAGCCGCTGTCCTGGCGGCAGCCAGCCTGGCTTCCAGACTCCGCAGGCGGGGCTGTGGTCGTAGCGCAACACACGATGGCGGCCGCGGCTGTCCTCGACCAGTTCGGTGTACTGGCGCCCAAAGAGCGGGCGGTCGTAGCCGAGCATTGTATGGACCGCTTCGCTGGCGTGGGGCAGGATCGGCGCCCACAGCACTTTGAGCCAGTCGATCGCCTGCAGGGCCACATAGACCGTGGTTGCCGCGCGCGCTGCATCGACGCTGATCAGTTTCCAGGGGGCATTTTCGTTGAGATACTGGTTGACCCGCTGGCTGAGCTTTCGGACTTCCTGCAAGGCTGCTTTGAGTTTGACCGTCCCGTAGAGGGCTCCGACGCTGTCAAAGCCAGCCCGCACTTCGTCGAGAAAAGCCTGGTCGTCAGCGTTCAACTCTCCAGGGAGAGGAACGGCGCCCTCGAAACGTTTGTAGGCAAAGCCCAGCATGCGGTTGACCAGATTGCCCCAGTTGGCGACCAGCTCGTTGTTGACTCGGTCTTGAAATTCCTGCCAGGTGAACTCGACATCGGCGGTTTCGGGGGCCAGCGCAGTGAGGACGTAGCGCCATGCGTCAGGCTGGAACTGGGCCAGCACGGTGTTCCAGCCGATCACATTGCCACGGCTGGTGCTGAATTTGTCGCCCCCCAGATTCAGATATTCGTTGGCCGGCACATCGTAGGGGAGATTCAGGTGGGTGGTGCCGGCGTTGTAGCCGATCAGCATGCCGGGCCAGATGATGGTGTGGAAGGGGATGTTGTCTTTGCCGATGAAATTATAGAGCCGGGCCTCCGGGTTGACGTCGGCATCCCACCACTGTCGCCAGGCTTCGGGGTCGTCGCCCAGATGGGCCCACTCCACTGCTGCGCTCAGATAGCCGATCACAGCGTCGTACCAGACGTAGATTCGTTTGTCTGGGTATTCCCCGACCGGAATGGGGATGCCCCAGTCCAGGTCGCGGGTGATGGCGCGCCCACGCAGCTCTCGCAGTTCAAGCTGTCCGCGAGTAAAATTGAGCACATTCGGGCGCCAGTGTTCCTTGCCTTGGGCGATCCATTCCAGCAGGGGGCCGTTCATCTTCGCCAAATCGATGAAGAAATGTTCAGTCTCACGGATTTCCAGCGCTGTGGTGCCGCTGATTTTGGAGCGCGGCTTTTTGAGCTCCAGCGCGTCGTAAATGCGGCCACAGCGGTCGCACTGATCCCCGCGCGCGTCTGTGGAGCCACAGTAGGGGCATTCGCCTTCCACATAGCGGTCGGCCAGAAATTTTCTGGCGACCGGGTCGTACCACTGGCGCTGCACATCTTTGTAGACAAAGCCAGTCTCCCAGTGGCGCAGGAACATCTGCTGGGTGACATTCCAATGGTTGGCTGTGTCGGTGTGGGTGTACAGGTCGAAGGTCAGCCCCATAGCGAGACAGCCGTCGACAAAAAGCCCATGATATTTGTCGATGAATTCGGTGTAGGGCAGGCCCTCTTCGTCTGCCTTGAGCATGATGGGGGTGCCGTGGGTGTCTGAACCGCTCACCATCAGCACATCGCTGCCCGCCATTCGCTGAAACCGGGCAAAGATATCTGGGGGCAGATAGGCCCCGGCGATCTGGCCGATATGCTTTTCACCGTTCACGTATGGCCAGGCGACCCCGACCAGAATTTTATGTCCCATGCCCTGCCCTTTCGTTGTCCTGTCAGCGGTTGGCCCACCAGCCAACCAAGGAGACCAGCCCGTACAGCAGCAGAAAAAAAACCAGCCCGCCGGTGATGCAGAGCCAGCCTGCGATGGCGCCTCCTGCGCCATAGTAAACCCAGATCAGCGCACCGCCGATGATGTAGAGAATGACAAAAAAACCGATGACCAGCTGGCCTTCTGTGGTGCGCACAAATTGTGTCGGACTCCAGCTGCGGCGTCGTTTTCCCATGGCCTCCGATTATAACCGCTCTGGCCAACACGTGCCAAGGCGGCTGGGGCATCGGGGGCACCCTGCCGGCCGCCGTATTGTCTTCTGCCTGACCACAGCCGGAATCCGCAGCTGGCTGGCGATTGGCGATTTGGGGCTCTGCTGCCATAATGTACAAAAGCAAGCTGCTGTCCAGTGAAGTCTTTGCGAATAGAAGCACAAAGGAATGCGCAATGTCGAGTCCAATACGTCTCTTCTCTGGTCTGTGGCCGGTCCTTCTGCCGGCTCTGCTGGTCCTGGTGGGTTGTTCCCAGCCGGCTCCTGTGGCGCTGCGTTTTAACCCGGCTCCTTGGCAAGAAGGGGAAACCCATACGTTTCGTCTCACCGACAGTGACGGAACGTATGCAGGCACAATGACCTACACCCTGACTTCTGGAACGAACGATGCTGAGGAGCGCCTGTGGTCCCTGCTGCGTCAGACCCAGGCGCAGGATGGGCAGGAGCGGGTCACCGTCAAATTTTTTGAGAATGGTTTTCGGCCCCAAGCTTCGCTGTTGGAACGGTCCAGCGCTGCAGGGACAGAGACGGTGGACGCTCAGTATGCTGGCCCAGCCGTCGACCTGGTGTTGACCACACGGGCGGATGTAGCGACCACCCAGCGCATCGAAATCCCAAGCGATGTGCGGGAGGCGGTGACCATTCCCATGCTCGTGCGGGCGCTTCCCCTGGCGAACGGCTATGCCACCCAGTTGAATTCGTTTTTACCGGTCGCCGGCACTCTGGAGAGAGTGACAATCCGGGTTGTGGGGGACGAATCGATCACAGTTGCGGCCGGTCTGTACGACACCTGGGTCATCCTGCTCGATACCGGCGATACGGTCAGCCGGCTGTGGGTGGCGCAGAATGCCCCTTATCCGCTGATCAAGTACACCGACGGGCGCAACCGTGCGACCCTCGAACTGGAACAATATACGCCGTAATCAAAGGGAGACCGCCAGCTGCCCGGCTGGCCCGGTTCAGCCAGACGCCCGCCTCTGCTCCAGCGCTGCCAGTTCTGCCCGGGCGCTGTTGAGCTCCTGTTCCAGCAGGGCAATCCGTACCTGCAGCGCAGTGTGTGGGTCGGGTGGTTCAACAAGCTGTGGTGGTTTCTCAAAGCGACCATCCGCGCGCAGCGCCAACAGATGGATGCTCCACAGGGCTGCTGCGATGGCACTGTCTGCCAGCTGGTAGGCCAATTCATTGGAGGAAAAAGCCAGATCGGGCTCGCCCAATAGTGTGAGCAGCACCCGATAGAGGGCCTGGGCCAGCGTGCTGAGCAGCACCAGGGCCCCGACCAGGGCGACACCGTAGAGGTAGACTTTGCGTGGCCAGGAGTCGCGTTCCTGTGCGCCTTCGGCCGCCTCTGCGATCGACTGTACGCGACGCCAGAAGAATGTCCAGACCGGGGCCCCCACGGCCAGCAGCGACAACCCTGTGGCCAACGGGTCGTCCCAGAGGTCCCCGGTCAACCAGCTGCCCAACAAAGCATGCATGACCTGTACTGCCCCCGTCCAGAGCAGTGCCAGCCCGATGGCTGCCACCAGGTACGCGTAAAGCCGGCGCACCATGGCACTTTGCCCGCTGTCGCCGTACGCGTCGGTCTCTTTGCGCAGCAGTGCCCAGTGTCCCCCCCATACGAGCACCCCGATCGGGAGGAAGGAGGTCGGTTCGACCATGCGCTCCAGCAGTTCAGCGGGCGTTCCCCCGCCGCTGCCCAGCACCATCAACAACGCCTCGCGCAGCAACAGCGCTGCCGGCGTCAACGCCAGCGCTGCACCGCTGAAAACACTCAGATAGAGATAGATGCGGCGCAACGCTGCCTGCCCCTCGCGGCGGTCGACGCCGATCATCTGCTGCCACTGCTGCCAGTTGATCTGCCAGAGCCAGCCCCCAACCAGCAGCTGGCTGAAGGCTCCTCCAAACGGAAGATGCCACCACTCCTGGTCGATGGCGCCGGTCCACCGATCCACAGCAACCTGCAGTCCCAGCTGGATCAGGGTGCGTGCGCCCCACACGGCCAGCCCCAGGCCAAACAGGCCCGCTGCGAGCAAGAAGAGCTGACGGACAAA
>JAPLGY010000196.1 GCA_026389955.1 Caldilinea sp.
ATCCTTATCCCCCGACTGCCCCCAACTTGAAGTACACCCTGCAGCAATTCACCTGCAGCAATCACATGCAGCAATCACCTGCAGCAATTCACCTGCAGCAATCTTCGTGAGGGTTGATTGCCTTGCTTGCATTTTTGGACATTCGACTGGTTGTTTGTATACTGTATACGAGAAAAATTTGTAATAGAGAGAGACAGCTTGCGATGGCCCTGCATTCCCGAAAAATTGTGCGCCTGAACGCCGAATTGCATCCGGTGACCCCACATGAGCAGGCCTGCTACGATCTCTATGGTTTGAACCCAGAGCGGGTCGAAGCGCACAGTGTAGAGGAGATCATTCCCCACGTGGCCGATGCGGACGCTGTCTTTGCGGTTTCGGTCAAGCTGCCAACCCCGGCGATTCAAGCGATGGCTCGGTGCCAGGTCATCTCGCGCCTGGGCCCCGGGGTAGACAAAATCGACGTAGCCACAGCGACCGAGCAAGGCATTTTGGTCACCAATGTACCCCATTTTTGCGTCGAAGAGCAAGCCGACCATGCGATGGCGCTGTTGCTGGCGCTGGTGCGCAAACTGTCTCCGATGCAGCGCCATCTGGAGGCTGGAACCTTCCGTCAGGCCCACGCGTTGATGAACACCCAGCAGCGCATGGCCGGGCGTGTGCTGGGATTGGTCGGTTTTGGGAATTCGGCGCTGGCGATGGCCAGGCGTGCCCGCGGGTTTGGGATGCGCGTGCTGGCGACCCGGCGCAACCTGGACGCTGCCCGCGCTGCGGCTGCAGAGGTAGGTGTGGATCTGGTCGATCTGGAGAGCATACTTGCCGAAGCAGACTACATCTCGCTGCATCTGCCGCTGAGCCCGGAAACCTATCATCTTTTCGATGCTGCCGTCTTTGTCCGAATGAAACCAGGTGCGCTGCTGATCAACACCTCGCGTGGGGCGCTGGTGGACGAAGAGGCTCTGGCAGAGGCGCTGCGCAGCGGCCACCTGGGCGGCGCCGGGCTCGATACGTTTGAGGGGATCGAGATCTTTTCCTCTGTACAGGCCCCCCGCGGCATCCTTTGGTCGGGATGGAGAATGTCGTGTTGACACCGCATGTGGCGGCCGGCTCGGTGCAAGCGATGCAGGAGGTTGCGCAAGGCGGCGTTGAAAATGTTGTTTCGGTCCTGTGTGGCCACTGGCCAGAAGCTGCCCATCGTGTCAACCCGCAGGTCCGTCCCCGTCATCCCCTGTCCGAGCATGACCCGACGTTGTTTGCGCGTCTGGCCAGCTCCTTTTTTCAGTAGAGAGCACGATTGCAATGCCATTGACAGAAGTTCAACCCGTAAAAACCCGTACTTTCAGCGAGGAAGTGGCCGAACGATTGCGGGAGGCGATCCGCAACGGCAGCCTTGGCGCAGGCAGCCGGCTGGTCGAGCAGGAAGTCGCCGAACAGCTTGGTGTCAGCCGCGTTCCTGTGCGCGAGGCCATCCAGATGCTGGTAGAAGAAGGGATGGTGCGCAAGGCGCCCCATCGCGGCGCCTATGTCTATCTGCCGACCGCCTACGAAATTGAAGAGATCTCTTCGCTGCGTGTGGTGCTCGAATGTTTTGTGGTCGAGCGTGTGATCCAAAACTGGAACCGCGAGCACGAGGAGCGGCTGCGCTCGATTGTGGCGGCGATGCGTGCGGGCATGCAGGGGGGGGACCCCCAACGCATCTACGAGCAAGATTACGCCTTTCACCATGCGCTCTGGGAGATTGCCCACCATTCGCTTCTGCTTGAAGTCGTCTCCGGCCTGCGCTCGCGGCTGAGCCGTTTTTTGTACGAAGCCAACAGTGCGCTCTCCCAGGAAGGGGCCAGCCGCCATGTGGATTCGCACGACGAATTTATCGATGTTTTGAAAAGCGGCGATGTAGTGACTGCGCAAAGGGAGATTGCCACTCACATTTTGTCGGCCAAGGAACGCATTCTGACACACTGCCAGCTGGCCCCTGTCCAGTCGCCGGCGCAAACCCCAACCGGCACTGCTGCGGCGGAGGTCGTGCGATGACCCCTGTCGGTTTTTCAGGCGCTCTGGTGGGTGCTGCCTTGCCGGTCGACCTTTTTTGAGAATAACCGGGTGTATGCCCAAAGGATGGAGCTTGATTCTGTATGTCTGCACAACAAACGACCGATCCTGCACCTGGCCAGATTGACCGATCAGCAGCGCTCGAATGTTATCGGGTGATGTTGACGATCCGGCGCACCGAAGAACAGTTGGCCCGTTCTCACCAACAAGGGCTGATCCACGGGGCCTGCCACACCTATGTGGGCCAAGAAGCGATTGCGGCTGGGGTCTGTGCCCATCTGCGCCCGGACGATGCGGTCTTCAGCACGCACCGCGGGCATGGCCATGCCTTGGCCAAAGGGATGCCTCCCCACGAGTTGATCGCTGAGCTTTTTGGCCGGGCGACCGGCTGTTCGCGCGGGCGCGGGGGGAGCATGCATCTGTTTGCGCCGGAGATCGGCATGATGGGAACGAGTGGGATTGTCGGGCCCTGTATCTTGCAGGCGACGGGCGCCGGCTACTCTTTTCAGCTGCTCAAAACCGACCGGGTGGGGGTGGCTTTTTTCGGAGACGGCGCTGTGAACAACGGTGCCTTCCACGAAGGGCTCAATCTGGCTTCCATCTGTCGTCTCCCCGTGCTTTTTGTCTGCGAAAACAACCAGTATGCGACCGAGATTTCCTTTGCCTATGCTGCCGGCAATCCCCAGGTGGGGATGCGGGGCAGCGCCTATGGGATGCCTGGGGTCACCTTGGATGGCAACGATGTGGTGGCGGTCTACCAGGCGGCCGGCGAGGCTGTCGCTCGTGCACGTGCGGGGGGAGGACCTACGCTGCTCGAGTGTCGCACCTACCGCACGCGTGCGCACGCCGAGGGCATGCGCGATGTGGGATACCGCACCCAGGAGGAGGTCGACCGCTGGAAAGCCCAGGATCCGATCGCACGCTGTCGCTCGTATCTGCTCCAGAACCAGGCGGTTGCGGTGGAGACGTTGGAGCAGATCGAGGCGGATGTCCAGACAACGGTGACAGAGGCGGAACGCTTTGCGCGCAACAGCCCCTGGCCCGAGGCGGTGACCGCCTGTCAGCATGTCTATTCCGAACCGGCACAGCCGGCCAGCCATTAGGAGCTCCAATGCGAGAAATTACGTTGATCGAGGCGACCCGGGAAGCCTTGGCTGCGGCGATGGCACGCGACAAAACCATTTTTGTGGTCGGCGAGGGGATCGGCCCGCGCGGTGGGAATTTTAATACGACCACCGGCCTCTACGATCTCTATGGGCCCGAACGTTTGCGCGACATGCCGATCAGCGAGCGTGGGTTTGTGGGGATGTGTGCCGGGGCTGCCATGACCGGCAGCCGGCCGATCGTCGATTTTATGTTTGTCGATTTTATCCTGGATGCGATGGGCGAACTGATCAACCAGGCGGCCAAAATTCAGTATATGAGCAGCGGCCGTCTCAAGATGCCGCTGATTCTGCGCGGCTGCATCGGCATCGGCCATTCGGCGGCAACCCACCATTCCGGCAGTTATTTCCCTCATTTTGTCAACATCCCCGGCTTTCGGGTAGTGGTTCCTACCACCCCGTACGACGCCAAAGGGCTTTTTGCAACTGCTCTGGTGAGTGACGACCCGGTCATTTTTTTGGAACACAAGTCGATTCTCTTTCACAAAGGAGCTGTGCCGGAGGAAGAGTACACCATTCCCTTCGGCCAGGCCCGCGTGGCCCGTGTCGGGCAGCACTGCACGGTGGTGGCTGTGGGGGGGATGGTTGGAAAAACGTTGCAGGCGTGCGAGCGGCTGGCCCTGGCCGGCATCGAGGCAGAGGTCATCGACCCGCGCACCCTCAACCCGCTCGACATTCAGACTGTGCTGGCTTCCGTGCACAAGACAGGGCGCCTGTTGATCGTGGATGAGACCTTCCAGCCCTGCGGGATCGGGGCGGAGATCGCGGCGCAGGTGGTCGAGCAGGGCTTCGATGACCTCGACGCCCCGGTTTGTCGGCTCAACGGCGCCTACGCGCCGACTCCGTACAGCCCCACGCTGGAAGCCGCGGTCGTCCCGAATGTGGAGGAGATTGTGCGTGCGGTTGAAACGTTGATGGCAGCGTAGGGGGGGACCATGGCCTACACGATTTTGATGCCCCGCCTGGGCTGGACGATGGAGGAAGGAATTTTTGGGAGCTGGCTCAAGGCGGACGGCGATCGCATTGTGCCGGGAGATCTGCTCTTTACGGTGGAAAGTGACAAGGCGACCCAGGAGGTCGAAACCTTCGAATCGGGAATTTTGTGCATTCCCCCCGACGCGCCTGTTTCCGGCGACGTCGTTGCAGTCGGTGCACGGCTGGCCTATCTTCTTCAAGAGGGGGAATCCTTGCCTGTGTCGCCCGGCGCCTCGTCGCCAGCACAGCCGGTGCAGGCCCTCCCCGAGCGCCAGACAGAAGTTGCCCCTGCTGCGGGGCGTGGCCCTGCCATCAGCCCCCGTGCGCGTCGCGTGGCCGGCGAACTGAAGGTTGACTGGCAGGTGCTGCGGGGCTCTGGCAGCAGCGGACGGATCGTCGAGCGCGATGTGCGCGCTGCGTTCAGCCCCCCCTCTCCCTTGCGTGCAACCCCAGTCGCCCAGCGGGTGGCCCAGCAAGCCGGCCTCGATCTGGCTGCCATCCCCCCGACAGGCCCTGGTGCCCGTGTTCAACGCAGCGATGTGGAGGCTGCCCTTCGCAGCCAGCAGGCAGAGCAGCAGCCCCCCCAGCGCCCTGCAAGCGAGCTGGAGGCTGGGGCCGAACATGAAGCGATCCCGGTCTCGCGGGTGCGCCGTCTGATCGCCCAACGGATGCTTGGCAGCGCGCAGGAGACTGCGGCGGTCACCCTGACGACCGAGGCGGATGCGACGGCGTTTGTGCTTTTGCGCGACCAGCTGCGTGCGGCGTTGGCGCCGCGCGGCCGGCTGGTGCCCGCCTACAACGATCTCCTGATCAAGTTGGTGGCGGTCGCTCTCCAACAGCACCCTGTGTTGAACGCCACCTGGCAGGAGCAGACCATCCTGTTGTGGCGAGAGGTCCATATTGGGCTGGCGGTGGATGCGCCTGACGGGTTGGTGGTGCCAGTGGTGCGCGATGCGCACAGCCGCAGCGTCGGCCAGATTGCCGCTGCCACCAGCGACCTCATTGCCCGGGCGCAGGCGCGACAGCTGCAAGGGGAAGAGCTCCAGGGGGGGACCTTCACTGTGACCAATCTGGGCATGTTTGGCATCGATGCGTTTACGCCGATCATCAACCTTCCCCAGTCTGCGATCCTGGGTGTTGGGCGAATTGCGGCACGGCCAGCGGTGGTAGACGACCAGATTGTTCCGCGCAAATTGATGGCGCTCAGCCTGACCTTCGACCATCGTGTGGCGGATGGTGCTGCTGCCGCGCGGTTTTTGCGCACGGTGCGCGAGTTCATCGAGCTTCCTGCGCTCTGGATGCTGGAATAAAAAGGAGGTTGCTATGCCGATCCGCGACAACGAAGAGTGGATGCGGGCCGATGCGGCTTGCGCCGAGGCGGGGTGTGACGTGGTGTTGCTCTCGTCGCTGGCCGATGTCACCTATCTCAGCGGCTTTGAAGTTCCCATCCCGCTCGGGGCCGGCGCCGAGTTCGCCTACGGGAGTCCGCTTGCAATCTGCACGGTTCGTGACGCGTACGGCTGGTTGGTAGTCCCGGACGGGCTGTTGGGAGAGGCGCAGGCGCAATCGCGGCTGGATGCGCTGGTTCCTTTTGCGACCTTTGACCATCGCCAGCCTGTGGACTCGGCTGCTGCGTTTGTGGCTGTGCTTCGCGAGACTTTGCAGGCCGCCGGGGTGGGGGCCGGGCGCGCCAGGCTGGGGGTCCAGGCGCGCACCCTGCCCTTTGCTGCAGCCCGCCTGATCCAGGAGGCATTTCCGGCAGTAGAGCTGGTGGAGGTGACGCCCGCGTTGCTGTCGGCCCGAGCGGTCAAGACTGCGCGTGAAATCGCGCTGTTGACGCGCGCGTCTCAAATCGCCGACATCGGCCACAACACCCTGGCCAGGCTGGTACAGAACGCTGGGGTCGACGAATTTGCGATGTGGGCCGAAATCACGGCATGTATGTTTGAGGCGGCAGGCCATCCAGTGCCTGTGGTGGGGGAGCTGGTGACCGGGGAACGCACCCGCACCGTTCTGTATCCCAATGGGCCGCGCCGCCGCATCACGCAGCCCGGCGATGCAGCCTTGATGGACATCAGCCAGCGCATCGACGGGTATTGGTCAGACTGCACCAACACCCATGTGATTGGCGGTGTGCTTCCCACCTCTGAACAGCGCCGTTATGCCTGGGCTGCGCAGGATGCCTGTGAGGCGGCCATGGCGGCCCTGCGTCCGGGGGCGCGCGCCAAAGATGCGTGGGCAGCCGCCGAGCGTGCCTTTCACGCCTACGGCCTGGAGCCAGCCCATTACGCCGGCCACCAGATCGGCGTCACGGTCAACGAGCTGCCGCGGCTGGTCGCCTACGATGAGACGCCGATCGAGGCGGGCATGGTTTTCAGTGTAGAGCCGGGGGTTTATCAGGGGCCGGAGGGCAATTTTGGTGCGCGTGCGGAAAAAATGGTGTTGGTAACCGCTGCGGGCCCCCAGATTCTTTCGCAGTTTGCGTGGGGGGTTCACCGATGAGCGCGTCTCTGTTTGACCTGCAGGGGACGGTTGCCCTGGTGACGGGCGCAGGGGCCAATGGGGGCATCGGCCATGCCATTGCGGTGGGGCTGGCTCAGCACGGTGCGGACATCTTTGTCGCCGATATTGATGCAGCGGGTGCAGCGGCGACGGTCGCTGAAATCCACCAGCTGGGCCGCAGGGCTGAGATGGCGGTCTGTGACATCAGCCGTACAGAGCAGGTAGAGGCGCTGTTTGCGGCCGTGGATCGGGTGTTTGGGCGCATCGACATTCATGTGAACGTTCCCTATGCCTTTCCCAGCCGTGTCCATCCCGACGAACTGAGCCTGGAGGCGTGGCAGCAGACGCTGGCGGTCAGCCTGACCGGCTATTTTCTTTGTGCGCAGCAGGCGCTGCGGCGCATGCTGGTGCAGGGTGGGGGGGTGATCTTGAACATTGGGTCGATCGCCGGGGTTTCGGCGTTGGGGCGGGGCAACTTTCCCTACAGTGTGGCCAAGGCTGGGGTAGCTCAGCTGACCCGGGAATTGGCGGTCGAATATGCGGGCAAGGGCATTCGTGTCAATGCAATTTTGCCGGCTCAGGTGTTGACGCCGAGCTTTCAGAAGGCGCTGTTGGGGGACCCTCGTTTTGGGGAACGCCTGCGAGAGCGCCTGCTGGTGGGGATCCCGATCCACCGTCTTTTAGAGCCGCAGGATTTTGTGGGTCCTGCGGTTTTTCTCTGTTCGCAGGCAGCCGGTGCGGTGACCGGTGTATTGCTGCCTGTAGACGGTGGCAACCTGGCGTTGAACGCCGGGGGCAGCCACAGCTGGCCCGTCGATTGACAGCTCAAGAATCCGATGGCAGCTCTTGACAGGTGGGAAAAGAGCCTATTGACAACCGGTAGGTTTTAGTATACTGTATACAATAACTCCACAGCAGCCTACACACTTCTGTCGTGTCAATACTTTTGTCGTGTCAATACTTCTGTCGTGCCAATCCGGTGCACGGTTTTTTCAGAATTTATTGGATGGATCCGGATATATTGAGCTGATTGTACAAAGGAGATTCCAGCATGACGACCCAGCAACCCAAGTCCACCAGCCGCCGTGAGTTTCTCAAAGTTGCGGCTTTTGTCGGCGCCGGCGCAGCATTGGCTGCCTGCGCCCCTGCTGCCGCGCCAGGTGCGGCACCGAGTGCGGCCCCTGCGGTCAATACGGGGGCTCGCCAGACTGTACGCTATCTTTCCTGGTGGTTCGAGGAAGGAAACCGCGGCATTACCTGGAACAATTTCATCAAAGAGTTCAACGAATCACAAACAGACATCGAGGTTGTCGCTGAAAATATTCCTTTTGACCAGTACACGACCAAGACGATTGTAGGGGCGCAGTCGGGAGAACTGGACGGGGACATCGTGATGGCGACCCCAGAGCTGGCGCCCCGGCTGATCCGTTCTGATCTGCTTGCGCCTCTCGACGATGTCCTGACGCGCAACAACATCACCGACCTGAGTTCAGCCCACGATGCGATGCGCAAGGACGGCAAAATTTATGGGTTGGACATGGTGACGGTGGCGTTTGGTCTGCTGTACAACTCTGACCGCTATGCAGAAGCCAATATTGCGCCGGCCAAGACCCCGGAGGAATGGATCGAGATCAGCAAGGCCTTGACCAACCGCGACGAGCAGAAGTATGGGTTCTTCACGTCGCATCTGGTGAGCGAACCCTCGGACTTCTGGTTCCAGCTGGAGGTCTGGTGTATGCCCTACAGCGGCAAATGGGCTGAGGGCAAGACACCGCTGTTGACCTCGGAGCCGATCCTGCAGGGGCTCAAGCTTTTCAAAGAGATGTACGACGGGGCGATGCCCCAGGGGACCGACACGCCGACAGGCACCCGTCTTTTTGGAACAGGTGCGGTGGCGCAGGAATTCATTGTGTCGGCGGCGGTGGGCAGTCTGAAACCGACCTACCCGGAAGTGTATCCCAAGCTGTTGAGTGCTCCCATCCCGTGGGAGAGCAACCAGTCGATCGCTCGCATTCATCCGATGATGGTCAACGCCTCTTCGGCGGTCAAGGATGCTGCCATCGAGTTTGTCGCCTACATGTACAACAAAGAGAACTATCGGCGCATGGTGGAGGGCTGTGAGGATGTGATTTTTGCGATTCCGTCGGCTGCGCGGCAGGAATATCTGGACAATCTGCATTGGTTGAAGCCCGGCTACGACGGTGTGAGCTATCTGACGCCGTTCGATATTGTGGGTGATTTTGTTTACAACTTCAACGAATTTGGCCAGATTGTGATCTCCAACTTTGCGGATGCGCTCAACGGCGTCAAGTCGGTGGAAGAAGCGATGGCAGTGGCCCAGACCCAGGCTGAGGCGCTGGCGGAACGAATTTCTTGATCGGAGAGGGTGCACAGGCGGTCTGTGCACCCCACTTTTTGGAGGCCATACGGCAGCATGAGCAACTGGGGACAGACCCGTGCCGCAGCAGGCGGTGGGCAGAGGGGAGGGGCGGGCCGTCGACCGGTGCGCCGCTTCCTGCTGCCCTATCTTCTGGTGCTTCCCATTTTGGTCTACGAAGGCATTCTGCTTGTCTACCCGATCGTGCGTGGGGTCGTTGGCAGCTTCCAAAGCATTGAACTGGCTACGAACGTTGCCCCAGAATGGGTAGGTCTCAAAAACTACCAGCGGATGCTGAGCGACCCGGAGTTCTGGAAGGTGATGCAGACGACGCTCCTTTTCACGGGGTTGGTCATTCTGACGGCGATCAGCGCGGGGTTGCTGACTGCGTTGCTTTTCAACCGGTCTTTTCGGCTGCGGCCGGTGGCCCGTGGGATTCTGATGATGCCCTGGGCAATGCCGGAGGTGCCGGTGGTCATGATTTTTATTTGGATTCTCAACCCCCAGTTTGGTGTCATCAACATCTTTGCCCGGATGATTCCTGGGGTCGACCAGAACCCACAGTGGCTGCTCGACCCGGTGCTGGCCATGTTGTGGATGGTGTTGATCGCCTCTTGGAAGGCATTTCCGTTTTACAGCCTTGTCATTTTGGCTGCCTTGCAGGCGATCCCGGAGGAGATTTTTGAGGCTGCCCGGGTCGACGGTGCCAACTGGCTGCAGCTCTTCCGCCACATCACGCTTCCTGGCATTGGGACGACCTTGGAGCTGTTGGTGGTGTTGGCCTGTATCTTTTCGTTCAAGCAGTTTACGTTGATCTACTTGATGACAGGGGGGGGGCCTTCGGGTGCCACGGAAACGATTGTGATTCGTATTTACAATACAGCGTTTCGTTTTTACGACTACTCCTACGCCACGGCTTTGGGGGTGGCGGGCTTTGTCGTTTCATTGGTGATTGCCTTTTTCTTTGTGATCCTGCAGGCCCGTCGGGCCCAAGAGAATTTTTGATATGGCAGAAGCTCAAGCTGGGGTGTGGTCGGGCAGAATTCACCTGCGCAGCAGGTTGCGCCGGATCGTTTTGTATAGCACTGTTTTGGTTGTCTGTTTGACGACTTTTTTTCCGATCTACTGGATGGTGGTCAGCACCCTTCAGCCCAATGAATACACCCTGCATTTTCCCCCTCCGCTCTTTCCGCAAGAGATCACCTTTGGGCAGTTTGCCGAGCTCTTTGTCGCGCACCCGGTGGCCATCTGGATTCGCAATTCGTGGGTGATTGCGCTGCTGACCATGTTGGTCTGCATGGTGCTTTCCATCATGGGGGCGTATGCGCTCTCCAGCCTGCGCTGGCCTGGCCGCAACCTGTTTGGGCTGTTTTTGCTGGTCACGCAGATGCTGCCCGAGATGCTGGTGTTGATTCCCATCTACGGCATCTACCGCAGTCTTTCTCTGCTCAACAACTTGACCAGCCTGGCGCTGGTCGACGCGGCCTTTATTTTGCCGATCTGTGTCTGGATTTTGAAGGGTGTGTTCGACACAGTGCCCCACGAGATTTTGGATGCAGCTCTGGTCGACGGTTGTAATGAATTGAGTGTGATCTGGCGAATTGTGTTGCCGCTGACCGTGCCGGGGCTGGTTGCAGTGGCTGTCGTTGCCTTTTTCTTTGCCTGGAACGAGTATCTCTATGCCAGTATTTTGTTGGGCAAAGCGGAATTGATGCCGGCGTCGGTCGGGCTTTCGACGCTGAAGGCGATCGGGCGGACGCCCATCGAACAATACATGGCAGCGGGTCTGATTTTTTCCATTTTGCCCATTCTCTTCTATCTGCTCATGCAGCGTTATATTGTGTCGGGTTTGACCGCAGGTGCGGTGAAGGGGTAGGGGGCAGCTGTTCAGAGAGCGGGAGACGATGCGATGACAATGAAGATCACACGGCTGGAGACGATCTGGATCGACGAACAGCCCAACACCACCTGGGTACGCATCCACACCGACGACGGGCTGATCGGGCTGGGGGAAACGTTCTATGTCCCGCGCGCCATCAGTGCGATGGTGCACGATGTCTTTGCGGGGCTGTTGTTGGGGCGCAGCGCGTTTGACATCGAGAGCCACTGGCAGAATCTGTTCTATACGGTCAATTTTTTTGGCTATGGGGGCAGCGAGACGCGCGCCATCAGCGCTGTGGATGTTGCCTTGTGGGATCTGTTGGGCCAGTACACGGGGCAGCCCATCTACAACCTGCTGGGCGGGCGCTGTCGGGAGTCGATCTGGGTGTACAACACCTGCGTCGGCCACGGCAAACATCAGGACTACAAGCGTTGGGCAGAAGGGCAGAGCGGCGACCTGGCTGCCGAACTGCTGGCTCAGGGGGTCCGGGCCATGAAAATTTGGCCTTTCGACCAGTTTGGTGTGCCGCTGGGTGGCCCGGTGGGGCAACGGGCTGGTGCGGGCGCTGTCGGTCCTGTCGGCTATTGTCTGAAGCGCGAGGATCTCAAAAAGGGGCTCACCTATGTGGAAGACATTCGCAGCGCTGTGGGCGACAAGATGGAGATTTGTATCGAAGGGCATGCTCGCTGGAGTCTGACCGAGAGCATCAAAATTGCCCGTGCTCTGGCGCCCTACGATATTTTTTGGTTGGAAGAGATGCTTCCGCCCGACAATGTAGAATCTTACACCCGTCTCAAGCAGGAGACCCAGATCCCGCTCTGTGTGAGTGAGCGGCTGATCTCCAAATTTGGTTTCCGCGAGGTGATCGAGCAGAACGCAGCTGACATTCTCATGCCGGACATGGCCTGGTGTGGTGGCATCAGCGAAACACGCAAAATTTGTCATCTGGCGGAGACCTATCTGCTGCCAGTCACCAGCCACGACTGTATTGGGCCTGTGGCGCTCTGGTCGGCGGCGCACCTGATGCTGCATATTCCCAACGCCATGATCATGGAGACGGTGCGCGCCTATTGTGACGGCTGGTACAACGAGGTCCTCACCGACCCCATCCCGCTGCGCGAGGGGATGCTCACGTTGGGCAGCAAGCCTGGCCTGGGCACTGCACTGCGCGAGGAGGTGCTACGCCGTTCTGATGTTCATGTGGAGTATTCCGACGAGCAGCATCGGGTGGATATGTCCAAAGGATAAACGATGGCGACCGAATCGTTGGCTGCGGCGATCGCCGCAGCAGAGGTGCAGCCTGGGAGCCTGAAGGCCTGGTGGTTGAGCGGCACTGGGTTTGTCTTCAAAACGTCTGCTGGCACGCAGCTGTACGTGGACCCTTATTTCAGCGACTGTGCAGCGCAGATTTTTGGCATCCACCGGGCTGTGCCCCCGCCCATTCCGGTCGAAGAGGCGCAGCCCGACCTGGTGGTGGCGACCCATTGGCACGAGGATCATCTGGATCCGGAGGGGTTGCCGGTTCTGGCCCGGCGCACTTCGACACGTTTTCTCTGTCCTCCCAGCTGTCGTTCTCGGCTGCTCGGCTGGGGGGTGGCTGGCGAACGGGTGGCTGCGTTTGTGGAAGGACAGCAGTACACCTTTCGCGATCTCCAGATCACGGCTCTGCCGGCACGTCATGTGGTTGGGATTCCTGGGTGGGAGGTGCCCGATGCGATCGGCCTGCTGATCGAAGCGGAGGGGTTGCGGGTCTACCATACCGGTGACACGGAGTACGACCTGCGTCTGCGTGGTCTGGCCTACGGCCAGGAGCGGCCGCTGGATGCGAGGTTGGCGGTTATCAACGGGACGGGCGGGAACATGAACGCGCACGAGGCTGCGCTGCTGGCCTGGCAGCTTCGTCCCAGGTTTTTGATTCCGATGCACCATATTTTATGGCGGGATTTCAGCGGCGGCGAGCAAGCGACGCTCGACCCTGCGCTGTTGGCTGGCACCTATCGGCGTCTGGGGGGAGTCGGGCAGGTCTGCATCCTGGCTGTCGGGGAGTCGATCACGTTGACACCTGCAGCGTGAAGGGAGGTGTGCCGCTCTGACCCTGGGGGAAGCTGCGGCACACCTCGGTGGTACGTCTCAGCGGCCTTGGCTGATCTCCTCGACAATCTGTCGCATGCCCTGTTCGATCAGATGGGTATCTGCGCTGACAGTGACAAAGCGGTAGCCTGCGTCGATCCAGAAACGGGCGAGTGTGGCGGTGCCGGCGAAGAGACCAGGAACCTTGCCGGTGGCATGGCAGGCCTGCAAAACCTGGTGGATTGCGGCGGTATGATCGGGAGACCCGGCGGGCACGCCCAGAGAAAGGGCCAGGTCAAAAGGGCCGACCAGACAGCCGTCGACCCCTTCGACGCCCAGGATGGCCTCGGCGTTGGCGACAGCTGCTGCTGTTTCGATTTGAACCGCCAAAAAAACCTCTTGATTGGCCCAGGAGTGGTAATCATTTCCCAGGTGAGCCGAGAGGTTGTCGGCCCCGGAGCGACCTCCTTCGGGGGGGTAGCGCATGGCCTCGGCGGCAGCGCGGGCCTCAGCGGCAGAATTCACCATCGGGATCACGACGCCCAGTGCCCCGGAGTCGAGGGCCCGGCCGATCAGCCCATAGTCATTGGCGCGCACGCGGACGACGGGCACGACCTGCTGCAGGTAGAGGGCCCGGATGGCCTCGGTCCGGCTGGCATCGTCCCATTCTCCATGTTGGCTGTCGAGCACGACATAGTCGCACCTGCCGCGGGCGAGCATAGCGGCTGCCAACGAAGAACGGACAGCGGAGAAGACCCCGATTGCCGGCTGGCCGGCCTGCAATTTTTGTTTGAACGAGTTGAAGCGCATGGTGTTTCCTTTTTACCAGCCCAGTTTACCAGCCCAGTTTACCAGCCGAGGGCTTTGCGGTTGACAATCGAACGCGGCAGCGTGCCAGACAGCACATCTACGACATTTTGTGCGGTGTCGCGGCGCAGTTGGAGGATGGACTCGACCGAGCCGCTGGAGGTGTGGGGGGTGATGAGGATGTTGTTCAGCCGGAGCAGCGGGTCGTCTGGGGCAGGGGGTTCCTGTTCGAGCACATCTACGGCTGCTGCCAGGATAGTCTGGTTGGCCAAGGCGCGGTAGAGGTCTGCCTGGACGACGATCGGCCCGCGTGCCATGTTGATCAGACAGGCCGAGGGTTTCATCAGCGCCAGCTGGGCTGCACCGATCAGCCCGCGGGTCTCCTCGTTGAGCGGGCAGTGGATCGAAACAAAATCTGCTCTGCGCAGCAACGTTTCCAGCGAGACCGCTTCGACCCCCAGTGCTGCCATCTGCTGGGGGGGCAGATAGGGGTCGAAGCCGAGGAGGTGGAGGCCCAGCCCTGCGGCTTTGTGGGCCACGGCCCGCCCGATGTTGCCCAGCCCGATGATGCCGACCGACTGGCCGCGCAGCCTGGGGTGGGGCCAGCTGGGGAGCGGCTGTGTCGTTCCCCAGCTGCCCGAACGCACATAGCGATCCAGAAGAAAATGGCGTCGGCCCAGATCGAAGAGAAAAGCGATGGTCGAGTCGCTGACCTCCTCGATGCAGTAGTCGGGCACATTGGCGACGGCGATTCCGTGCTCGCCTGCAGCCTGCAGATCGACCATATCTACGCCGATCCCATACCGCGAGATGATCTTGCAGCGGGTCATCGCCTCGATCACCTTGCGGTTGATCGAGGCCCACTGCACGATCAGCCCGTCGGCGTCGATCACATGGGGGATCAAGGTCTCTGGGTCTTTTGTCTGAAGGCGGACAAAGTCAATCTCCAGCCCAGAGTCCGAGAGCACTGTGGCCTCTGGGCTGTGGTCTGGATCGCTGAAATCGGTCAGGACAACTTTGAATGATGGCATGGTCAGCGTTCCTCTCATACAATCAGTTTAGCAAAAATTGGATTCACTTCAAGCTTCCCGTCGTCCGATCGTGGCATTGGCGCCCATGGCCAGGTTTCCCCCATCCAGGCCGATCACTGCGCCGGTGGTGAAGGCAGAGGCATCCGAGGCCAGAAAGATCACGAGTCCTTTGATATCGTCTGGGATTCCTAGTCGGCCCATCGGGATGCCGCGCAAGAAGCGTTCGCGCAGCCCGGGGGTCTTTTCCATGCGCAGGTCAAAGGCGGGGTTGGTGATCTGTGCAGGTGCGATGGCATTGACGCGCACCCCTCGGTCGGCCCATTCCAGGCTGAGTTCGCGAGTCATCTGGGCGACGCCGGCCTGGGCGATGCTGTAGGCAAAGTTGCCGCGGCCCAGGGTGCGCACGCCACCGATCGAGGACATGTTGAGGATGCTGCCTTTGCCGCGAGCCAGCATACGGCGGCCTGCTTCCTGGCAGGAGATAAACTTGCTGACCAGCGTCGACTGCAACATCTGCATCAAATGTTCTACTGAGATCTCCTCGGGGTGGCCCAGCACATTGCCGCCTGGAATATTCACGGCCACGTCAATCTGTCCGAATGTTTGATCGAGCTGTGTGTACATGGCTCGAATCTGTGTTTCGTCCCAGACATCGCAGACCACGGGCAGGACGTGCCGGCCTTGTTGGCGAATGAGTGCAGCCGTCTCGTGCAGGCCGGGCTCGTTGACGTCGGCGATCAGCAGGTCTGCGCCGATTTCAGCCAGGGCCAGTGCGGCTGCGCGGCCCATATTCTGGGCGGCGCCTGTGACCAGCGCCACGCGGCCGGTCAGGTCAAAGAGTGGGTGAACCATAAATCCTCTGGTGTTTTAACGGGTGAAAAGTTGTTCAGCATCCAGACCGACATCTTCGGCTGTGCCGCGCAGGCTGGCGACGACGTCTGGCGGCAGCAGGATTCCATTGGCCAGAGCTTGTTCCTGTCGTTCGAGTTCGATTTCGCCGGGCAGGTAGATGCGTTCTGCGTCTTTGGCGAGGGGTGCGGATTTGATTTCCTGGATCATGTGGTCCATGCGTGTTTTGAACTGGCCGATCGGCATGATCTGGCCGATATCGATGGCGATGAAGGCATGGCCTTCGTTGGTGGGGGTGGGCAGGTCGAGGACCCAGCTGCTCACCTCGCTCAGGATACCTGCCCCTGTCAGCACGGCGGTCAGAATTTCGACCATGACGGCCAGTCCATAGCCTTTGTGGCCGGCCATAGGGACTTGGACGGTTTTTTCGGGAAACTGGCTGTAATCGCGGGTGGGCAGCCCTTCTTCGTCGACCAGCCAGGTTTCGGGGATAGGTTGGCCGAGGGTTTTGGCGGCATAGATTTTGGTTGCGGCCACGGCGCTGGTGGCGATGTCCAGGAAGACCGGTTTTTCTGTGCCGGCGGGGGCTGCATAGGCGATGGGGTTGGTGCCCAGCACCCTGCCTTTGGCGCCTGGCACGGCCATACAGGGGTCGACGTTGCACATGGACATGCCAAACATATCCTGGCGGGCGGCCAGGTTGGCGTAGAAGCCGGCGGCGCCGTAGTGGCTGCTCTGTTTGACCCCTACAAAGCCGATCCCGCTTGCTTTGGCCTTGTGCATCGCCAGTTCCATCGAACGGTAGGAGACGGCAGGGGGCATGGCGTCGTGGGCGTCGACCAGAGCCCAGGCGGGCCCTTGGGCGGCCACGGTTTCGTGGGCGTCGGCCCGGATGCGGCCGGAACGCACGTTTTTGAGCAGCCCGCGCAGCTGTCGGGTGCCGTGGGTAAAGGTGCCCAGGGTGTCTGTGGTGACCAAGACTTCGGCGGTCAGCCGGGCATCTTCTGCGTTGAGCCCGCTCAGACGCATGGCTTCGAGGCAGAAGCGGGTCAGCTCTTGTGGTGTCACCCGGGTGCCGGTCAGCGATGTTGCGCTCACAAATCCTCCTGTATCAATGGGACGGTGCAAAAAAATGGGGCTACCAGAGGGTGGTTCCTCCGTCCATCACCACCACGCTGCCGGTCATAAACGAGGAGGCAGGCGATGCCAGGTAGACGACCAGCCCTTTGATCTCCTCTTCTTCGCCGTAGCGTTTCATGGGGGTGTTGGCAAGAATGCGTGCGACGATCTCTGGGTTTTGGCGGCTGGCGGCGGTCTGGGCGGTGAGCATGGTGCCAGGGGCAATTGCGTTGACGCGAATGCCGTAGGGGGCCCAGTCGGTCGCCATGCCCCGTGTCAACTGGGCCACACCGGCTTTGGCGACGCAGTAGGGCACGTTGTGGCGGGGCGTGATGTTGCTGATCACCAAGGCATTGATCGAGGCCAGGTTGATAATGACTCCGCCTTGTCCGCGGTCGATCATGTGGCGGGCCACCCGCTTGCCGAAGTAGAACATCGACGAGAGATTTGTGTCGAGCATACGCTGCCAGGCGTCGTCGGGCTCGTCTTCCAGCGCCAGCCCATCCGAGGGCATCCCGGCGTTGTTGACCAGGATATCGATCTTGCCGAGATCGGCCACGACCTGGCTGACGAACGCTTCGATCGCTGGCGGGTGGGTCACATCGACCTGGCCGAAGCAGCTGCGTCGGCCAAGGGCGGCCAGTTCGGCGGCCACAGCGTGGCCTTCTGTAGTGAGCCGGTCGCAGAGGGCCACGTCGGCACCGGCTTCGGCGAGGGCCAGCGCCATCTGTCGTCCAAGCCCGCGTGCGCCGCCGGTGACGAGTGCTGTCTGGCCAGAGAGTTTGAAAAGATCCAGCACGTTCATGGCAGCTCTGGCCAGCTCTCTTCACCGAACGTCCCCTGCCAGCTTTTCAAAAAGCCGTTCATGCGCTGTTCGGTGAAGGGATGTTCGTAGAGCAGGCGCATGAACTCCATGCGCAGGGTGCAGAGATCTGCGCCGGCGAGGGCGATCTCGCCGAACAGCCGTGGATAGCGGCCGCAGGCCAGGATTTTGGTGGTAAAGCCGTAGCGGGTGTAGATATGGCGGATGGGGCTGATCAGGTCGTGGGGGACATCTTCGGCCTGGTCCAGAGGGCCGTTGAAGATGGCAGCGATATCGGCGCCGGCTTTGGCGGCCAGGTAGGCTTGGGCGAGCGAGGCGATGGCGGTGACGGCCAGACGCAGCGAGGGGAGTTCGGTTTTGAGCTGCTGCAGGGCTTGCAGTCCGGCCACACTGGCGGGCAGTTTGACGATGATGCGCGGGGAACGGGCGTGCAGCCAGCGGGCCTGGCGCACCATCGGTTCGGGCGTGTGCCAGCCGACCACCTGCACCAGAAGTGGGCCTGGAGAGGCGTCCAGGAGGGCGTCCAGGGTTTTTTCAGGGTCGGGGCCGGCGGCTGCAATCAGGCTGGGGTTGGTGGTGACCCCGGCCAACGGGCCCCACCTGCGGGCTTCCAGGATTTCTTTGGGGTTTGAGCTGGCAAGAAATAGGTCAATAATTTTCAACATCCAAGTTGCTGGTAGGCCTGGTAGAATGCCGGGGAGAGCGTGTAGAACTGCTCTCGGCAGAGGAACTGTCCATCTGGGCTGCGCCGTCCGACGTAAGCAAAGCTGAAATGATGGAAGAGAGCGTCGTGGGGAGAAGGGTGGTTCAGGTCAGTCTGGTCGAGGCAGGCCCGGGCAAAGGGGGAGTTGGCGGTGTGGCGGGCGTAGGCCAGGGCGTCTTCCCACCAGCGGCGGAAGAGTTCGGGGTAGAAGTCGGCGAGCACGGCGGCAAAGAGCAGCTGCAGGTTGGGGGACACCTTGAAGTGGCTGCGTCCGGCGGTGGCGCGGCCGATCGCCTGGCGTGTAGCTGCGCTCAGATCGTCGCCCGAATGAAAGTCGGCCATCACGCCGCAGCCCTCGGCGAGGGTGCAGAGGGTGCGTGCCCGTTTTTCCAAGCCTGCCAGCCCATCCTCCCCGCGGTAGTCGGTGCCTTTTTCGACGCCGAAATTGGGGGCGACATGGGTGAGGGGAATCCCGCGTCGTTCCGCTTCCAGCAGCACAAACATCAATTCGTCTTCCGAAGTCAGGCAGGCGAAGGTTGGGAGGTCGTTGGGGTGTTCGTCGATGCTGAGTTCCAGGTCAAAAGGGACGTCGGCTTTGAGGGTTTTCAGGTGTGCGTACATGGCTTCGACGGCGGCCAGGGCTCCCCAGTATTTGCCAGCCAGCCGGCACAGCGTGGATTCGTCGGGGCGGTAGGTGTAGCCGCCGATCTGCCGTCCCTGGCGATGGAACGAGAGCAAAGCGTGTCGGGTCGGTCTGTCGGGGAGGGTGCTTTCGAGCGGAGGGGGGCTGTCCATTGCGGCGTAGTTCAACACATCTGACACATCGAACGTATAGAAAGAGTAGTAGCGGGTGGCCTCCAGCAGACGTCTGGCGCGTGCCAGCCCATCGGCTCCCCGTTTGACCTGGATGTGGTCTGCGTCTGCGCCGTAGGCGCAGCGGGGTCCATGTCGGAGCGCATTCAAGACGCCGGCCACCCAGAGCCCTTCGTAGGTGCTGCCGGTGTAGCCGGTTTCGATCTCGCCGAAACCAAAGGCAACGTTGCGTTCGGAGGGCAGCCCGTCGAGCAGTGTGTTCAAAAAGTGGAGTTCGCGCACAGAATTTTGAATGGCATTGGTTGTCAGGGGGCGTTGCTGCAGCGTGGCCCAGATCGCCGGCCAGACTGCGGTGGTCATGCGGGTGCCGATCCCCAGCCGTGGCACAGGTCCCAGCGCCTGGGGGCTCCGGCTGGGTGCCAGGATGCGTGCGTAGCGGTCGACCACGGCAGCGTCGGTGGGGTAGAGAGCGAGCTGCACAGAGGGCTGGCCGGCGAGGCTCTTGCTGCCAATGGGGGGGCCGAGCACGGCTGCGGCAGAGGAGGTTCCGATCGACAGGAAGACTTGCTGGCCGTCTTTTAGGCTGGCCAGCAGGGGGGTGGTCTCTTGCCAGCGGTCAGCGGCGGCGTGGGGGTGCAGCCCGTCGCTGGCTGGCAGCGGGGCGCCGGTGGCGGCAGCGTGG
>JAPLGY010000327.1 GCA_026389955.1 Caldilinea sp.
CTGTTTCGCCGCAGCTGCGGCGGACATCTGCTGCAGCCGCCTGAGCCAGTGCCAGCTCTGCAGTGACTGTCAGATAGGCGTTGACCTGGCCATCGACCTGGGCGATCCGATCCAACAGCGACTGGGTCAGCTCGACCGCACTGAAATCGCCGCGCTGCAGGGCGGCCCACGCGGCATGAATGGTGAGTTCGTACAGGGCTTTGCTCATCTCACTCCTCGAAGACCGCTCGCACGCGAAAAAAACCGTCCTCGCGGTCAGGTGCATTGGCGGTTGCCAGCCCATTAGGCAGCGAAGGTGCCGGCAGATCCTCAGCCCATACGTTCGCCAGGGGCAGCACATAGGGGGTTGGCACGACGCGGCTGGTGTCTACCTGCTGCAGACGTTCGGCGTACTCCAGGATCGCCGACAGCTGGCCAGCATACAGAACCAGTTCCTGCTCGCTCAGGCGCAGTTTGGCCAGTTCGGCCACATGGCGCACTTCCTCGATTGTCAGGTGCATCGTTCTACTCCGTACAAAATCACTGCAGACAACAAATAACAAAAAACGTCGTGGGAACAGACTCCACGACGTTTGATCGACAGGGGCACCAAGAGTTTCCCCCCCACCAGCACCGTGGCACGCCCACAGCGCCGGTGCAGTCTCACCTTCGCCGGGCCACCCATCTCGCTGCAAAAGCTGTACAGGCTGCCCAGACTGCGACACCGTTTGGGGAAAGATGAAATCGTTGCATATCCGGTCGAATTCAGAACAATTTCAGAACAATTTCAGAACAACTGCTACAATTTACAAAACTGCTGTGTATGCCACAGCGCAGCCTGAAATCGAGTATACGGGTTTGGTGTTCGCCTGTCAAACTGCCATCGCGGCAGGCTCAGCAATTCTCTCTGGAAACGGGGGGTGGTCCGTCACCGCACCTCTGTGGTACAGTAAGAACGGTACAGATTCGTTCACCCACAGGAGTCCCACATGTCCAACGAACTACAGATCGATTCACTGCTGCCGGCGGAGATGGCCGCCAAAGCTGAAGCAGTCGGCGTCAAAAAAGCAAATCTGGACGGAGCCAGCATGTTTGCGCTGGCTGTGCTGGCGGGCGCGTTTATTGCGCTGGGTGCGATCTTTGCCACGACCGTCGGGGCTGGCACGTTTGGATCGACGTGGACCGACGGCAGCGCCACCACCAGCTGGCCAACCGGCCTGCAGCGGCTGCTCAGCGGGCTGGTTTTCAGCCTGGGGCTGATCCTGGTTGTCGTCGGTGGGGCTGAACTTTTTACAGGCAACAACCTGATTGTGATGGCATGGGCGAACCGCAAGGTAAGCACAGCACAGCTCGCCCGCAGCTGGGGTGTGGTCTTCGCCGGCAACTTTGTGGGCGCTATCGGGACCGCAGTGTTGATGCTCTGGAGCCGTCAATATGAATTCGCCGGCGGTCAGATTGGCCTGCAGGCGCTGGCGATCGCCCAGCGCCCGCCGATTTTGCCGCTTTGAACCTGGCCAATTTTCTGGTCAACAACCTGATCCCGGTCACCCTCGGCAATCTGATCGGCGGGGCCCTGCTGGTCGGAGGGGTCTACTGGTTTATTTATCTGCGCAAGCGTTGAATTGCGGGGGCCTGCCGCCGGTGGATGCGGTGGCCGGCAGCTTTTCACGCACCGCTGGTTTGGGAGGGTACGGCCATTTTGCTACAATAAAAGGGCCAATGTGAAAAGGGAGGTACCTGGTCGAAGGGTACGTACCCACTGTACGATCCAGAGGAGACCTGTCACGCCATGAAAGCGATGCTCTATTTGTCTGGCAAAGAGGAACCGGCAGCTGTTTTGGATGAGGTCACGGTGGTCACCTACAACGACAACCACCAGGACAGCCCGCAGCGGGTCCAGTTCAAAAGCCGAAAATTCAACGCTGGCCGCACCATGACCGAACTGCACCGACACGCGAAGATGCAGGTCCATTTCGAGGATGGGCGGCAGGCGGAGGTTCTGCTGCAGCACTCGAGCCTGGACATGCAGGGCAACATGGTCGGTGTGCTGCGCGTGCTTGGCGAGATCGCTGAAACTGCCTAAATTGCGATTGTCGTCCTCTCCAGCGCCTGCACAGCCCGCAGAGCGGGCAGCACAAGGCCGTTCTTGGTTCTGGCCGGGGTTTGTGGTGGGTTTTGGCCTGCTGCTCTTTGCCAGCTGCAGCGTCGGTGCTGTGGCTTTGGGCCTCAACCGGCTCAACCTCGCCGATCTGCGCGCAGGGGCTGTCGGCTGGACACCGGCTCCCTACACCCCGGGAGTGACACCGCTGCCTGTCGACGAAAGTCAGCCGGCGGGTTCCCCGCGTTTTACCGCAGGCCAGAAAGTCCTCAACGTGACCAACAGCCGGGTCAACCTGCGCCGCAGCCCGGGCTATCTGAGCAAGCCGGAGGGCGATGTGGTCGGCGTGCTGCAGCCAGCTGCCGCGGCTGTGGTGTTGGGGGAGAACCAGCTGGCCGACAGCCTGACCTGGTGGCAGGTGCGTGCCACGCTGGACAACGGCCAGGAGGTCGAGGGCTGGGTGGCCGAGGCAACCGCCTCCGGGGTTCAAATCCTCGGCGCGGAGTGACCGGCCATGCCCGACACGCAGACGACACTGCCCCCCCCTTCGTTTCTCCCGCGCCCGGCGCAGAGGCAAATTCTGGCCTATACCGGCGGCCCGATGGGGGTCAGCGCCGTGCCGGGCAGCGGCAAGACTTTCACGCTGAGCCTGCTGGCAGCCCAGCTGGTCGGAGAACTGGCCACCAGCCCCACGTTCGAGCCGCGCGAAATCCTGGTGGTCACCTTCACCAACAGCGCGGTGGCCAATTTCCGTGCCCGCATCGGCACGTTTCTGCGCCAGGAACGTGGGCTGCTGCCTGGGGTCGGCTATCGGGTGCGGACCTTGCACGCGCTTGCCCACGACATCGTGCGCGAACGGCCAGCGCTGGTCGGGCTGGGCGAAGGCTTCGAGATCGTCGACGGCGACACCAGCGCCGAGATCAAACGGGAAGCGGCGCGTGCCTTTCTGGCCAGGCACCCAGACGCCTTTGCCCCCTTTTTCCGGCCAGAGTTGCTGCATACCCCGCGTCAGTTCGAGCGCCACTTTCAAGAAGATGTGCTCGAACTGGCCAATGTCGCGATCCGCGTTGCCAAGGAGCTGACAGCCGACCCAGCTTTGCTGCAGCAGAGCCTGGCCCGTCAGTCAGGCACATTCCCGCTGGTCGAGTTTGCCCTCTCCGTCTACACGACCTATACACGCAGCCTGAACGCGCGCGGCGCGGTCGATTTTGATGACCTGATCGTGCTGGCGCTGCAGGCGCTGCGCGCCGACGAGGGCTATCTGGCCCGGCTGCAGGCGCGCTGGCCCTATATTCTCGAGGACGAAGCCCAAGATTCCAGCCTGCTGCAGGAGAAGATGCTGCGCCTGCTGACCGCCGCCCACGGCAACTGGGTGCGTGTCGGCGACCCCAATCAAGCCATCCACACAACGTTTACCAGCGCGGACGCGCGGTTTTTGCAGAGGTTCCTGCGCGATCACCCCCAACAGGCACGGGATCTGCCCAACTCTGGACGCAGCGCCCTGCCAATCCTCGAACTGGCCAATGCGCTGATCGACTGGTCGCGCACCGAACATCCAATCCTGGGGATAGACCAGGCGCTGGCCTACCCGCGCATCGAACCGACACCGCCCGACGATCCCCAGCCAAACCCGGCGGCAGGCCTGCCGCCGGTCCACTTCCATGAGAAGACGCTGACCGCCGACGCAGAGCGCGAGACTGTGGTGGCGTCGGTGCGCCGCTGGATCGCTGACAACCCGGGCAGCACCGTGGCTGTGCTGGTCCCAGACAACCAGCGCGGGGACCAGCTGGTCGCCGCACTCAAAACCGCCGGGCTGCCGTTCGACGAATCTCTGCTGCGCAACAACCAGGCCAGCACGCGCGCCGCAGCCCACCAGCTGGCGATAGCAGCCGGCTATATTGCCAATCCCCAGTCCGCCGACCTGCTGCAACAGCTGTGGAGCGAAGTCTGGTCCCCGCGACGGACAGCCGCTCCCCCTCGGGAGGACGGAGCGAAAACGGCTCCCCCCCCCCGAGAAGACAGACGACCGGCACAAACCTTTGCGCTGGCATTGGGCAAATTGAAGGAGCCAGAACGGTTTGTCTTCCCAGGGCCCGACGATTTTCTGGACAGGCTGGCGTGGCTGGCAGAGGCTGAGGAGCCATTTCGCCGGCAGATCGAGCAATTTCGACAGGATCTGCAGCGGTGGTGCCGGCCAGGGGTACAGCCCCCTCCCTGGGGTCATCACCGTCGCCACCATGCATGGCGCCAAAGGGCTGGAGTGGGATCGGGTCTACCTGACCAGCGTCAACACCTTCAGCTTTCCCAGCGGCCTGGCCGACGAACCCTATCGCAGCGAACGCTGGTACCTCCGCGAGGGGACCAACCTGGCCGCCGAGCTGGAGGAACAGCTCCGGCAGCTGCACATGGGCACGCTGGACGACTATCTTCCAGGGCGGGCCAGCCAGCAGGCGCGGCTGGCACTGGCCGCCGAGCGGCTGCGGCTGTTCTATGTCGGAATCACGCGCGCCCGCCGCGAGCTGATCGTCACCTACAACCTGGGCCGCCAGCCCGAAAAAGCGCTGCCACCCGCCCGCCTCTTTCTCGCACTGGCTGAATACTGGCAACGCCGCTCCGCCCAGACCCCACGCTGACCGTGTGCGACGGCCGGCAGCCTCCTGCGGAACCAGCCCCCAAAACAGCTTGCGAATTTGGAGAACGGCGCAGAAGTGTTGTATTCTGCACAGAACAAATGTTCTTGTTTCGGCCGCAGAGACCCTCGGGCAGGCGTTGATGGAAGGTCAACGCCGGATCAGCGCCGACCGAGGTAGAGTAGGAGCAGCAAATGGAAGAAGAATCGATTGACACAAGGCTGCTTTCACCATGACACTGTTCCAACGACTTCGCTTCAACAAACTGCCGCAG
>JAPLGY010000378.1 GCA_026389955.1 Caldilinea sp.
AGACCGGCGTGCGCGGCGCACATACCTGGTTCGTGCTCAGCCAGTTGCTCGGCTACCCCGACGTGCGCAACTACGATGGATCCTGGGTGGAGTGGGGCAACGACCCCGCCAAGCCGCTGGAGCAATAAGCCAGATGGTGCACCGTCTGTGCTCGTGGGCAGCGCTGATCGCGCTTTGGGTCGCTGGGCTGGCAGGTTGTGCTGCCAGCCCAGCGCTGGACCCGGCGCAGCAGAGCGAACTGGCCGCCTTCCCGGCAGGGGTGGGGCGCGGGTACCCGACAGCACTCCTCCCTACCAGCGGCGGATCGGCGCTGCAGCCCGGCAGCCCGGCGCCTGACTTTGTCTTGCAGCTCGAAGATGGACGCTACATTCGGCTGAGCGACCTGCACGGAACCCCGGTCGTGATCAATTTTTGGGCAACCTGGTGTGGGCCTTGCCGGATTGAGATGCCGGAGTTGATGCGCTCTGTCGCCGCAGACCCCGGCCTGCTGCTGCTGGCGGTCAACCTGCGCGAGCCACTCACCGCCGTCGAACCCTTCGCCCAGTCGTTTGAGATGGTGACCCCGGTCGTCCTCGACAGCGAAGGCAAGGTCGCCGACCAGTTTGGGGTACGCGGCCTGCCAACCACAGTCTTTGTAGACGCAGAGGGCCGAATCCAGGCCATCCACGCCGGCATCGTGACCCCAGCGGCGCTGGCCGACTATCTGGAAAAGATCGTCGCCGACGAAGAGCCGCTGTAAACTTCAGGCTCGTAGAGCTCCCTCGCTCTGCGAGCCTGAATCTACGAGCCTGAATCTACGAGCCTAGCTGCGGCGCAGATGGGGGAATGCCTGCAGACCAGGGAAGATCGCGGTGTCGCCCAGCTCTTCCTCGATGCGCAGCAGCTGATTGTATTTGGCGATGCGGTCGCTGCGTGCGGGCGCCCCGGTCTTGATCTGGCCCGTGTTGAACGCCACAGCAATGTCGGCGATCGTGGCATCTTCCGATTCCCCCGAGCGATGGCTGGTGATCACAGCCCATCCTGCCCGCTGGCTCATCTCGATCGCAGCGATCGACTCGGTCAACGACCCGATCTGGTTGACTTTCATCAGCAGGGCGTTGGCCACTTTCTCCCGGATCGCCCGTTGGATAAAGCGAACATTGGTCACCAGCAGGTCGTCGCCTACCAGCTGGACCTTGCTGCCGATCTGCTGGTACAGCAACGCCCAGCCCTCCCAGTCGTGCTCGGCCATCCCATCTTCGATGCTGATGATCGGGAAGCGGTTGACCCAGTCGGCCCAGAGGTCGACCATCTGGCTGCGGTCGAGTCGGCGGCCCTCGATTTCCAACAGATAGGTGCCGGTGGCTTCGTCGTAGAGCTCGCTGGTGGCCGGGTCGAGCGCAATATACACATCTTCACCGGGCCGGTAGCCCGCCTTTTCGATCGCCTGGAGGATCACCTCGACGGCGCGGACGTTGCCGCCCAGGCTGGGGGCAAAGCCCCCCTCGTCCCCGACATTGGTGGCAAAGCCGCTGTCGTGCAGCACCTTTTTGAGGCTCTGGTAGATCTCGGTGCCCCAGCGCAGGCTTTCAGCAAAGGTCGGGGCGCCGACCGGCATGACCATGAACTCCTGAAAGTCGGTGCTGTTGGCAGCATGTTTGCCCCCATTGAGAATGTTGAGCATCGGCACAGGAAGGGTGCGGGCATAGACGCCGCCCAGGTACCGGTAGAGGGGCAGGTTGAGGTCGCTGGCGGCCGCCTTGGCCACAGCCATGCTGACAGCCAGGATGGCATTGGCCCCCAGCTTGCTCTTGGTCTCGGTGCCGTCCAGTTCCAGCATCAATTCGTCGATCGCAACCTGTTCGACCGGGTCCATGCCGACCAGTTCTTCGGCAATTGTCTCGTTGACGTGCTCGACCGCTTTGAGCACCCCTTTGCCGCCGTAGCGCCGCTTGTCGCCGTCGCGCAGTTCCAACGCCTCGTTGGCGCCGGTGCTGGCGCCACTTGGCACGATCGCCGTGCCGATGCTTCCACTGTCCAGCCCGACCTCCACCTCCACGGTCGGGTTGCCGCGGCTGTCGAGCACCTCGCGACCGTGCACATAGACAATTTCACTCATGCAAGCTGACTCCTTTGTTCTACAAGCTCAATGTTTGGAGCGGGGAAGGCTGTCCAGGCAGCCTCCTCCCGCTCAGGCCTCTTCGTCGGTGCCCTCTTGGCCCCCTGTCTCCTCCCGGTCACGGCGGGCATCTTGGCCCTTGGCCTCAGGGTCGGGCAGCACGTCGTAGACCCACCGTACCGCACGCCGCCACATGCTGCGCGCAGCGGCCGCACTGTAGGTCGCCTGCCGCCGGGTATTCTTCCACCAGTTTGCCTCTGCTTTGTCGATCGGCGTGCGCCAGTCGATCGCGCAGGCAGCCCAAGTCAGCCCCGCGCCAAAGCCAACGAAAACCACTTTGTGGCCTGTACGCAGCTTCCCCGCTGCGATCGCCTCGCAGAGCGCGATGGGGATGCTGGCCGTGCTCGTGTTGCCATACTTTTCCAGGTTGATAAAGACTTTTTCTTCTGGAATTTTCAGCTGGTTCAGCACACTGTTCTGGATGATCCGGAGATTGGCCTGGTGGGGCACCACCAGATCGACCTCCTCTGGCGTGTAGCCGGCTCGGGTCAGCACCTTGCGCGTCGACGCAGCCATCACCCGGGTTGCAAACCGAAAGACCGCCTTGCCGTCCATTTTGAGATAGTGCATGCCGCTGCTGACCGTCTCCAGGCTGGTCGGCATTGCACTGCCCCCGGCCGGCAAAATCAGGGTGTTGCCCCCCGACCCATCGCTGCCCAGATCGACCGCCAAAATTCCTCCTGGCACCTCACTGGCAGCCACCAGCACGGCGCCCGCCCCATCCCCAAACAAAATGCACGTCCCACGGTCGGTCCAGTCCACAATGCGCGACAGGGTCTCGGTGCCGATCACCAACACATACTCGGCGTCGCCCGCCAGAATCTGGCCGCGGGCCATCGCCAGCCCGTAGACAAACCCAGAGCAGGCCGCACTCAGGTCAAAGGCCCCGGCGTTGTCTGCCCCCAACGCATC
>JAPLGY010000773.1 GCA_026389955.1 Caldilinea sp.
GAGCGGCCGCGACAGCAATGCGGTCAACAAGACGGTGAGCGGGCTGCTCAAGCTGCTCTATCCAGACGCCGGGACAACGGTTGCCGACGAAGACATGGAGTGGGCCGTGCGCATCGCCATGGAGTCACGCCGCCGCGTCAAGGAGCAGCAGAAGCGCATCGGCGCCGCCGAGTTCCGCAACACGCACTTCAGCTATGTCTGTGGCGCCCAAGGTGTCGAGCAGTTCGTCTCGACACCCGAACTGCAAAACGAGAACCGCATCGGCAGCGACCCGCTGGAACCAGGGCAGGTGTGGAGCATCAGCCCCGGCGGCGCAGACGAACCTCCAGGCCTCTACCGCATCGAGGTCAACAGCGGGCCAGGGGCGGGCGTGAAGATTCTCAACAAGCCGGTGCCACCTGCCTTCCGCGAGAGCGCCAGCTATGCCGAGCAGAACCTCTACGCGCGCGCCCACCAGCTCATCGGCGACCGCGACCCGCGCCAGCATGAATTCACGGTGCAGCTGCGTGCGTTCGACGCCGCCAAAACGGGTGCCAGGCTGGGCGTTGCCGTGCTGGTGGCGCTGTGTGGCAGCCTGCTGCGCAAGAGCGCACGCGGCGGGCTGATCGTCGCCGGCGAAATCAACCTGGGCGGCTCGATCGAACCCCTCCACAACCCGGTAACCCTGGCCGAGATCGCCGTGGAAAAGGGAGCTGCCACACTGCTGCTGCCGGTGGCGTGCCGACGGCAGCTGTTCGATCTGTCGGATGAGATGGCAACGAAGGTGGATATTCAGTTCTACCTGGACGCGCGCGATGTGCTGTTGAAGGCATTGGTGGAGTGAGCGGCGCCAGCCGGTCGAGCAAACCACTGAGTGCAGTGTCAGCAGTTTGTATCTGGCGTCGTGCACAAGGTGAGCTGAATCAAGCCGAACAGCGAGGCTGGCTTGAATGAGTCCTCAAGGAGGCTCCGGCTGTGTGCACTGCGCAGCGGCTCGTTTCACAACTCCTGAGCATCTGGCATCAGTCAAAAGGAGGTTGTCAGCAGCCAGATCGTATAGTAGGATACAATTAAAGTAAGTCGGCCAGACAGACAACTCTGAAGCCGAAAAAGGAGATCCACATGAACCATTCCTCTTTTTTGATGCGCGCCAGCCTGGCACTCCTGGGCTGCTGCTTTTTCTTGTTCTGCTCTGTACACCTGGCCCAGGCCAGTTCAGAGGAGCCAGGTGTGCAGCCCCCAGCAGGCCCGCTGTGGACCGATGTAGATCCAGCAGTTCTGCCCGCCTCGGCGGAACGCATCACCACCCCAACGCGCTACCGCGCGCTGGCTCTCGACGTCGCCGCCCTGTCGGCGCTGCTGGCCAACACCCCCCGCGAACGCACAGAGGAACGCCTGAACGCGGACACCGCAGGAGTTTTGCTCGAGCTGCCGCTGCCAGACGGCACCTTTCAGCACTTCCGCATCGTCAACTCACCGATCATGGCGCCGGAACTGGCAGCACGGTACCCAGCCATCCAGACCTATCGCGGGGTCGGGGTCGACGACCCCACAGCCAGCGCACGCCTTGACTTCACACCACATGGGTTTCATGCCCAGATCCTGTCTGCCGGCCCCACCGTCTATATCGACCCCCTCTTTTCCAATCAGACGACGCTCTACCAAAGCTTCTACCGCCACGACTACACCGAACGCCCAGGCAGCGAGACCTGGTTCTGTGCTGTCGACACACACGGCGAGACCGACCACCCCCAGAATGCACTCCCCTCCGAAAAGGCGATCCGCGCCGAGCTGGCTGCGCTGGGCACTTCCGGGACGACCCTGCGCACCTACCGGCTGGCGGTCGCTGCCACCGGCGAATACACCCAGTTTCAGGCCAGAAATTTGACCGCTCCCACCCTCGCCCAGATGAAAGCCGCTGCCCTGGCTGCCATTGTCACCACCATGAACCGGGTCAACGGCATCTACGAACGAGAAGTGTCCATCCACATGACGCTGATCGCCAACAACGACGCCCTCCTCTACACAGATGGGGCCAGTGACCCCTACACCAACGACGACGGCGGCACCATGCTCGACGAAAACCAGACCACACTCGACGCCCTCATCGGCGACACCAACTACGACATCGGCCACGTCTTCTCCACAGGAGGAGGTGGGATAGCTCGACTCTATTCACCCTGCGAGGCGGGCAGCAAAGCGCAGGGCGTCACAGGCTCCTCTGCACCTGTCGGCGACGCCTTCGACGTCGACTACGTCGCACACGAGATGGGCCATCAGTTTGGCGCCACCCACACCTTCAACGCAGCCAGCGGCTCCTGCAGCGGCAACCGCACTGCCACCACGGCCTTCGAACCAGGCAGCGGCACAACCATCATGGCCTACGCCGGCATCTGCGACCCCCAGAATGTCCAAAACAACAGCGACCCCTATTTTCACGCCATCAGCCTCGACCAGATTCTTGACTACACGGTCAACAACAACGGCAACAACA
>JAPLGY010000394.1 GCA_026389955.1 Caldilinea sp.
GCAAAACTATCTTGATGGTGACCCACGACGACGACCTGGCCGCACGTGTGCCGCGCACCGTGACGCTCGCAGACGGCCAGATCGTGGACGAGATCCGCCGATAGACCTGCACCGCAGAGCCGGTCACAATCTTTTACCCAGGTGAATACGAACTGTTAACCTGGGTAAAGGATTGTGACCGGCTCTGCCGCATTTTGAATTGTAAGATTGCTTTCATCGCGCGGCCACTTCTCCCTCTAGTCTGACACTGTCGAGACAGGCATCGGGTGCCGACCATCGACCAGGGCACAGCCTGTTTCTGTGTTTTGTCGGGATGCTCAGAAAGGAAAAGCGCATGAAGTGGACTGTATGCGTTGGGCTCTGGTGTCTGCTGCTGAGTCTGGCTGGCTGCACGGGGATGCCCGTTGCTTCGGAGGGGGCCGCAGGCTCCCCAGAGACGACTTTGGTGGTCTACAGCACACGTTCGGAGTCTCTTTTTAAACCCGTGCTCGACGCCTTCAACCAGGCCCATCCGGATATCAAGGTGACGGTGCTGACTGGGAGCAACGGCGAACTGGCCGCCAAATTGCTGGAGGAGCAGGCCAACCCACAGGCGGATCTGTTGGTCAACAGCGATATTTTGACGATGGAGAGTCTGGCTGCGCAGGGGCTGTTTGTGCCCAACGACTCGGCGGCGGTGACGGCTGTGCCAGAGAGCTATCGGGCCGAGGACGGCAGCTGGGTGGCCTTGACGCTGCGCCCGCGCGTGATCCTGTACAACACCGACCGGGTCCAGGCTGAACAGCTGCCCGATTCGGTCTTGGATCTGGTCGACCCGCAGTGGAAGGGCCAGGTCGGGGTTGCGGACAGCCGCAACGGCGCCATGCTCGCCCATCTGGTCGCTATGCGCCACCTGCAGGGGGAAGAGGTCATGGCCGATTTTGTGCGCGGGCTGCTGGCCAATGAGGTGCAGTGGTTTGGCGGGCACACCGATGTGCGCAAGGCGGTCGGTTCTGGCGAACTGGCGTTGGGGCTGGTCAACCACTACTACTACCACCTGTCGCTGGCCGAGGGCGCACCGGTCGGTGTGATCTACCCGGACCAGGGAGACGGGGGGATCGGCCTGGTCGTCAACTCGACCAATGTCGGGATCGTGCGGGGAGCCCGGCACCCGGAGCCCGCCAGGCAGCTGGTCGAGTTCATGCTTTCACCCGCCGGGCAAAAAATTTACGCCGACCTGAACTTCGAATATCCGGTGGTCGAGGAGGTGGCACCGGCGGCGGGGGTCCCTCCGCTGAGCGAGTTCAAGCTGGCCGAGGTCAGCCTCAAGACGATGTGGGACGAGCTGGAAGCTGCGCAGCAGGCGGCGCAGGCAGCCGGGCTGCCGTGAGGACAAGCCTGAACAAAAAGAGCCGGGTTTCCAGCTGGAAACCCGGCTCGAACGCGCTTATTCATTTGTCAGGCATCTGCGACAGACGCCAACGCCGGCCCCCCCGCCAACAAGTTGACAACAGGCTCTGACATCAGGCCAGAACATTCCAATCAGGGCACACAGACCGTGTCGCCAGGGTAGACATAGTAGTGCGGTCGGTTGTAGACCCACGGGTTGGCCGCCAGCATGGCGCTCGCCGACACACCGTAGGCCGCACCGATGCCGTACAGGCTGTCCCCCGGCTGCACGGTCGCCGTGCTGCTGCAGCCTTTGCCTCCCTGGGAACTTCCGCCCCCCGCCCTCTGGCTCTCGGAATGGCCTACCTGCTGGTTGACAAAGTCCCACACCTTGACCGGCGAACCCGGCTGGTGCGGCAGGCGAACCGTGTAACAGAGCGCAGTGTGGGGCAGCCAGCCGTCGATCTGCTCTTCGCAGATGCGGTAGCGGGCGCCTGGCACGCGGTAGTCATTGGACGGGAAATCGAAGCGGTAGTTGCCCAGCCCATCGGTCAACACATCAGCGGTGTTGTCCTGGTCCGGGTCTTCGCTGCCATTGGTCGGCAGCGCACCGCCGAGATCCAGAGGCGTGATCCGAATCTTCCAGTCGGGCAGGCCGATATGGCCGTTGGCATCCAACTTGCGGCCCACAAAGCTGAAGCCAAAATCCTGCTCATTGAAGAACTTGACTTCGGCGCAGCTCCCGCCCGCAGCAACATCCACTGTGAAGCCCATCGCACTGGATGGCGCCCAGCCGCTGCGCGCCTCTTCGACCACGGTGTAGGGGCCAGGCGGCAGGTTGCTGAAGGTGACTTTGCCCAGCGCATCCGTGTAGCCGGTCGCCACAATGGTGCCATTGGCCCGCTTGACGGTCATCTTCCAGCCAGCCAACGGCGTGCTGGTCTCTTCAAAGATATCCGACTTGTAGACGTCAAGACAGCCATGCGCGGTCACCCGGTTTTTGAAACGCAGCTCGAGAGGAATCGGCTGCCCGTTCGGGTTGGCGTTCCATTCGACGGTGAGAGTCTGGTGGCCCGAGGAGGGCACGATCGGCACCGAGCGCACGCCGGCCGGCGGGAACTCTCGAAAGACCCATTGCCCTTCCGTGAGGTAGAAGGTGGCCGTGCCGGTGACCAGCTCGCCAGTCTTCAGCTCCACGGGCGAGGCAAACCAGTTGCCGCGCGCAGGCTCAGCCCGAATCCGCCAGTCGTTCAGCAGGTTGTGCTGGTCGTCGATCTTGGTGACGACAACCGGCACACGCCGCACCAATTTCCAGCGGATCTGAGCACACTCCTGCTGCTGGTAGGTGAGCGGCACGTCAAACTGCAGCGAAGTGATGCCTTCCCAAGGACCATTCCCGGATTCTTCCACCAGCAGTTGGAAACGCCAGGTTCCAACCGCCAGCTCAGCCGGCCCCCCCGCCGCAGGCAGCTCAAAATAGCCGTCTTCGTCGGTGGAAACCACAAAAAGCTCGGTCGGCTCCCCGGCGCTGTCCAACAGCGTGTACTCGATCAGCCACGTGTTGTCCACTGCATCCAGGTTGAGCAGCGTTTCGTCAAAATTGATTACGGACCCTTCGACGCACAGGCTGGTGGTCGGGGTCGCCTGTGCATACGCGCTGACCATCGGGATCAGCATTCCCAACGCCAGAATCATTGCCAGAAGCGTCCGCACACGCCAAGGCATCCACTGTCGCCGGCTGGTCTTCCCAGTCATACGACTCTCCTTTCAAAAAATGTTTTTAGAGTGCGATGTTGTCAGGGTGTGTTGCTTAAACAAAATTTTCCTCCTCGTGTAGCCTACTGTTCACATAGCATGCTCCTCTCCGTAAAAGCTTGTAAAAGTGGATACAGCCGGCGGCCCTCCGTAAAATACAATCCCACAAAGAGAATACCATGTTTTTTGCAAAAAAGCAAGAGGTTTTCATAATGTAATGACATGAAATTTGGATTTTGACTCTCCAATTTCAACCTCTGTATGATACGATAGAGGCAAAGAACTGGCCTGGCCAACAGCAACTGGCCCCGCCCAAGCGTGCAAAGGAATGTTCTCTCATGTCGATCGACCAGCGCAAAGCCGACCACATTCGGATCAACGTGACCGAAGATGTCCAGTTCCCGAATCTGACGACCGGGCTGGAGCAGTATCGGCTTGTGCACCAGGCTCTCCCCGAACTGGACCTGGAGGAGGTGCAGTTGGAGAGCACCCTTTTTGGCCGCCGCCTGGCTGCGCCCCTTCTGGTCAGTTCGATGACGGGCGGGACCCAGCAGGCAGCGCTCATCAACCGCAATCTGGCTGAAGCTGCTCAGGCCTGGCGTGTGGCGCTGGGGGTCGGCAGCCAGCGTGCTGCCCTCGAGCACGAGCAGCTTCGCTCCTCCTTTCGGGTGCGGGATGTGGCGCCGGACATTCTGCTGTTCGCCAATCTGGGTGCTGTGCAGTTCAACTACGGCTACACAGTCGATCAGTGCCGCCGAGCGGTGGAGATGATCGAGGCGGACGCCTTGATTTTGCATCTCAACCCGCTGCAGGAAGCGGTGCAGCCTGAAGGGGATCTGCGCTGGCGTGGGCTGCTGGCCAAGATCGCCGGCGTCTGTGCACAGCTGGATCGGCCGGTGATTGTGAAGGAGGTGGGGTGGGGGATCAGCGCCCAGACTGCCCGGCGGCTGGTCGAGGCGGGGGTGGCTGCCATCGACGTGGCGGGGGCCGGCGGCACTTCCTGGAGCCAGGTCGAAATGCACCGGGCCCCGACCGAACGGCTGCGCCGCCTGGCGGGGGCCTTTGCCGACTGGGGCATTCCCACGGCAGCCAGCCTGGTGGCTGCTGCTGCCGTGCGTGCCGAGCTGGGGCGCCCTGAGCTCCGTCTCTTTGCCAGCGGCGGTATCCGCAGCGGGCAGGAGGTGGTCAAATGCCTTGCGCTGGGTGCCGACCTGGTGGGGTTGGCCTCGCCGTTTCTCAAGGCTGCGATGGAGTCCGCCGAGGCGGTTGCTGCCGAGATAGAATTTTTGTTCGCCGAGGCGCGCATCGCGATGTTCTGCAGCGGCGCGGCGTCCCTGGCCGCTCTGCGCCAGCCAGGTGTTTTGGTGAAGGAGAGATGATGCTCGACCAGTTTGCGGCGCGCTGGCTGCCAGCGCTGGAGACCGAGATGCGCGCTGTGCTGGCGGGTGGAGACCGCGCCACCTCCCTGCACTATGGGATGATCCACTACCATATGGGGTGGGTGGACAGCCAGTTTCAGCCGGTGACCTTGTCGGCGGGCAAACGGCTGCGCCCGCTGCTTTGTCTGATGGCCTGCCAGGCTGTCGGCGGAGATCCGACGCAGGCGCTGCCGGCCGCTGCTGCGGTGGAGATCCTGCACAATTTTTCGCTGGTGCACGACGATATCGAGGACGGCGACGTGACCCGCCGCCATCGACCGACCCTGTGGAGCGTCTGGGGGGTGCCGCAGGCCATCAACGCCGGCGACGCCATGTTTGCCCTGGCGTTCGCTGCCCTTCAGCGCCTCTCCACGACCCAGGTCGCCGCAGCCCAGCAGCTGGCAGCACTGCAGCTTTTCACCGACACCTCTGTTGCCCTGACCGAAGGGCAGCACCTGGACATGCACTTCGAGCAGCGCCGCCAGGTCAGCGTCGCCGAATATCTGCGCATGATCGAAGGCAAGACCGCAGCGTTGATCGGAGCCAGTGTGGCGCTCGGCGGTCTGGTCGGCGGTGACAGCACGTACACCGCGCTGCGCCGTTTTGGCCAGTCGCTCGGACTGGCTTTTCAGATCCAGGATGACCTGCTCGGGATCTGGGGAGATCCTGCCGTGACCGGCAAAGCCGCCGGCAACGACATCCTGCGGCGCAAAAAAAGTCTGCCCCTGCTGCACGCGCTCAACGACCCGCTCTGCGGCGAAGCGCTGCACGCGCTGCTCTGGAGCGACCGGCTCACCGACGCCAACCTGCCAGAGGCGCTGCGTCTCCTTGAACAAAGCGGCGCACGCACCTATGCCACCGACCAGATGAAGCTCTTTTACACCGCCAGCCAGCAGGCGCTGCAGGAGGCTTTGGGCGCAGAAGCCCCTGCCAGCCTGCTCTGGGCGACAGCCAGCTGGCTGATGCAGCGGCAGAGCTGACAGGGAAGGCACACCAGAAAGAGGCGTTCTCTCCTCCCAGCGCTCAATAGCTTTCGAGCTGCCGTTTGACCGCAGCGCAGAAAGCATCCGCGGTCGCCCCATCCAGCACCCGGTGGTCGTAGCTGAAACCAAGGGTTGCCATCGGCTTGAAGACCAGCGCGTCCCCCGGATTGGGGTCCAGCGGATGCCCCTGGCTGACGACGACGGCCCGTTTTTCGATGGCCCCGACCCCCAGGATGCCGACCTGCGGCTGCACGATGATCGGGGTCTGGAAACGGCTGCCCGAGGTCCCGTAGTTGCTGAGAGTAAAGGTGCCGTCAGTCAGGTCTGCCTGCGTCAAGGCGTTCTTGCGGGCTCGGTCTGCCAGGTCGTTGACGGCACGCGCCAGCCCCAACAAGTTGAGTTCACCAGCCTGTTTGATGACCGGCACGACCAACCCTCCCAGCCCATTTGCGTCCATCGGCAGCGCGGTCGCCATTCCGATGTGGTAGCTCCGCTTGACCAGGATCCCCTCTTCGGTCCAGGTCGCATTGGCCGCCGGCACAGCTTTGAGGCCAGCCACAATTGCCTCGACAAAATAGGCTGTGATGGTGAGATTGACCCCAGCGGCTGCAAATTCCTGTTTGCGGGCTGCTCGATGGCGCAGCACTGCGCTCATGTCGACATCCCACATGGTCGTCACGTGGGGAGCGGTGAACAAACTTTGGGTTGTGTTGCGCGCCACGGCCACGCGCATGCGCGAGAGTTTGACCAGCTCTTCACCCGGTCGCGCCGGGGCTGCCGGGGCTGCTGGGGCTGCCGGGGCTGGGGCGTAGGCGGGTTCGACCCGTACGCTCCTGCCTTGGGTGCGGCTGGCCAGAGCGCTGAGCACATCGTACTTGGTCAGGGTGCTCAGCGGTCGGTTGCCCGCCACCTCACGCAGGTGGAGATTGTGGTCGGCTGCCAGACGGCGAACCACCAGGCTGGCCGTGTCGGTCAGTTCCCCAGGCAGTGCCACATCGGCCGGGCTGGGGGGAGCCTCACGATGGGACAGCACATCCTGCTTGGTGATCTGTCCGCCGGGCCCGCTGCCGGCGACCCCAGCCAGATCGACCCCTTTGTCGGCGGCGACCCGCTTGGCGACCGGGGTCGCTCGGATTTCTGTCTCGGCTGGCGGCGGCGCCGGGCTGGCTGTCTCACCCGCTTCTCCGATATAGCCGATCACGGCGCTGATCGGCGCCAGTTCCCCCGCACGGTAGTTGATTTTGAGCAAGACACCTGAGGCGGGGGCTGGAATTTCTGTGTCGACCTTGTCGGTTGCGACCTCCAAAAGGATATCGCCTGCCTTGACTGTGTCGCCGACCGCCATGCGCCAGCGGCTGACAGTGACATCTTCGACCCCTTCGCCGGCGTCCGGCAGTCTGATTTCAGTTGCCATGCTTCCCCCTATTTCATCATTTCCAGGACAGCAGCCTTGATGTTGCGCTTCCAGGGCAGGAGTTCCTCTTCGAGCGGCTTGGAGACCGGCAGAGATGCAGGGGCCATGCCGAGCCGGCGAGCCGGCGCTTTGAGCAGATAGGGGGCCTCTTCGTAGGTACGTGCCACGATTTCGGCGCCGATGCCAGCATTGGACTGAGACTCGTGGACGGCCAGCAGCCGCCCGGTCTTGGCCACCGAGGTGAGCACCCCTTCCATATCGAGCGGGGTGATGCTGCGCAGGTCGACGATTTCAAGGTCGATCCCCTGCTCGGCCTGCAGCTCCTCGGCAGCTTCGAGCGCCTGCAGCAAGGTGTACCCAAAGGTGGCCACGGTGAGGTCTTTGCCCGCCCGTTTCACATCTGACTTGCCGATGGGAACGGTGTAGTCGACCTCGGCGTCTGGCAGCTCCCCGCGTGTGAAGTAGAGCATTTTGTGTTCCAGAAAAAGCACAGGATTTTCGTCGCGAATGGCTGAGACCAACAGCCCTTTGGCGTCGTAGGGGGTCGAGGGGGCCACCACTTTGATGCCGGGAAATTGGGCGAAGGTGCTCTCGACGCTGCTGCTGTGCTGCGATCCGTAGCCCTTGCCGCCCCCCTGCTGGCCGCGGATCACCATCGGCACATTCAGAAGCCCACCAGTCATGTAGTGCATTTTGGCGGCCTGGTTGAAGATCTGGTCCGCACAGACCAGATAAAAGTCCATATACATGAGTTCGACGATGGGGCGCAGCCCCACCATAGCGGCACCGACCGCCATGCCCATGAACCCTTGCTCGCTGATCGGGGTATCGATCACGCGGCGCTCTCCGAACTCGTCGAGCAGATTGCGCGTCACCCGGAACAGGCCGCCGTAGTGGCCGATGTCTTCGCCGATCAGAAAGACCCGCTCGTCGCGCTGCATTTCTTCGCGCAGCGCTTCATTGATTGCCTGGATGAAAGTTGTCTTGCGCATCTTGTTACACCTTATAGACATCCGTGTAGGCTTCGGCCACGTCGGGCCAAGGGGCCTCCAGGGCAAATTCGACGGCAGCCTGGACTTCCTTTTCGACCTCGGCACGCAGCTGGGCGAGCGCGTCGGCCGTCACCCCTCGCCCCAGCAATTTTTGATGCAGCTGGGTCAACGGCTCGTAGCTGCGCTGCATGTCGATCTCTTCCGCAGTCCGGTAGGTTTCCAAATCGTTGGCCATGTGGCCGGCCAGCCGGTAGGTGACCCCCTCGATAAAGGTCGGCCCCTCCCCAGCCCGGGCACGCGCTGCCGCCTGGGCGATCGTCTCATAGACGACTTCGACGTTGTTCCCGTCGATCTGCACGCTTTCCATCCCATAGGCCCGCACAAAGAGATGGATCTCTGCGACCGAAGAGGTCCGCGAGATCGGCGTCATTTCGGAGTAGCGGTTGTTTTCGCAGTAGAAGATCACCGGCAACTTCCACTTCTGCGCCATATTGAAGGTCTCGTGCATCAGCCCCTGGTAGAGTGCACCTTCACCAAAAAAGGTGATGGCCACCCGGTCGTCGCCGCGAATTTTGGCGGCCAGCGCCATGCCTGCGGCGTGGGGGACCTGGGCCCCGACAATGCCGTTGGCCCCCATCAATCCCAGGGAGGGGTCCAGAAAATGCATCGACCCCCCTTTGCCCTTGGCAAAGCCAGGGGCCTTCCCCAGCACCTCACAGATCGCTCGTCTGGGATCCATGCCGCGCGCCAGCGAGTGGTGGTGGCCGCGGTAGGTGCAGGTCAGGTAGTCTTGCGGGCGGAGTGCCGCTGCCATGCCGACCGCCGCGCCTTCATGGCCGATCGCGGTGTGCATAGCACCGCCGATCTTGCCGGAGGCGGCCAGGTCGAGCAAAGATTCCTCGACCCGCCGAATCAACACCATCCTCTGATACATCGAGAGGAGCTGTTCTGTGGCCAGGACGGCTGTGGACTCTGCTACAGCCGCCTTCGCCGAAGGTACACTGGCCTTTAAGGAAGGTTCTGCCATTGTTTGCATATCCTCGATTTCGACCGGCAACTTGTTCTGCCTGGATTTGATACCTGGTTTGGAACGGGCATCGCTGCGCCCAAGTTTTGTATGACAACCGATTATAGCATACATTGGGGGGAAGCAAATGTCACTGCACACCTGCGGGCAATTGCTGCAATTTGTTCGCCCTGCTGCACCGGGGGACCGCTGGGGGATGGGTAGACTGAGACAGCGGTTTTTTGACGAAAGATGAAGAAATATGCCGACACACAAGCTGGCTGGGCAGGCCCAGCCGACAACCGACACGACACAGGCAGTCCATGCGGGTGAAGCACGCTTTCGAGCGCACCACAGCCTGACCGTTCCGATCGTCCAGAGTGCTGTCTATACCTTTGCGAGCACGGCCGACCTGGTCGCCTACACCGAGGATCGCCTCTTCTGGGAGGCTCCCGAACGGGAGGAGTATGGGCGTTACGGCAACCCGACCGTGCGCGCCCTCGAAGCCAAGATCGCCGAACTGGAAGGTGCCCAGGACGCGATCGCGGTCGGCAGCGGGATGTCTGCCGTGACCGCCACCCTGCTGCTTCTGCTGCAGCCTGGCCAGCACTTTTTGCTGACCGACCAGTGCTACCCCAGCACGCTCGAATTCAGCCAGAAGTTTCTGCGCCGCTACGGGATCGACTGCACCTTGGTTCCCTTCGGCGACGACCAGGCGCTCACAGCGGCGATTCGCCCTGAGACCCGTCTGATTTTTTCCGAATCCCCGACCAATCCGTTTATGCGCTGTCTGGATCTGGAACGGTTGGTGGCGATCGCACGGCGCCACCAGCTGTTGACGGTGGTCGACGCCACCTTTGCGACACCTTACAACCAACGCCCGCTGCAGTTTGGGGTCGACCTGGTCATCCACAGCCTGACCAAATACCTGGGCGGGCACAACGATCTCATGGGGGGCTCGGTGGCAGGTCGTTTCGACCTGACCACCCCGCTGCGTCAGATGCAGCATCTGTTTGGGAGCTTGCTGGCTCCCCAGACGGCGTACCTGACGCTGCGCGGGATCAAGACGCTGCCGCTGCGGGTAGAGCGCCAGAATCAGAGCGGCCTGGCGGTCGCTCGGTTTCTGGAACAGCACCCCAAGGTGCGCCGGGTCTGGTACCCGCTGCTGGAAAGCCACCCGGACTACGCTGTGGCCAGCGCCACGCTGCGCGGGGCCGGCGGCGTGGTCAGTTTTGAGGTCGACGGCGACGGCGAGCGCGCCCACCGCCTGATCGACGCGCTGCGCATCCCCACGATCGGCCCCAGCCTCGGCGGCGTCGAAAGCATGGTCAGCCCCCTCGCCGTCATGGGCTACGCCATGACCCCCCCCGAAGAACGTCTGGCCCTGGGCATCCGCGACGAACTGGTGCGGCTCTGCCTGGGCATCGAAGAAACCGACGCCCTGCTGGCCGACCTCGCCCAGGCGCTGGACCAGATCTAGGAAGGGCCCGCCGATGGATGCTCGCCAGCTGCGCCGCTACAACGCCCAGGCCTGGGACAAGGCCGTCGAACGTGCCAGCCGCTGGACACTCCCGGTGACGGCCGAGGCGATCGCGGCTGCCCGGCAGGGGCACTGGCAGATCGGGCTGACCCCGACCTCTCCGGTGCCTGCCAGCTGGTTTCCCCCGCTGGCAGGGGCTGCCGTCCTCTGTCTGGCTGGGGGCGGCGGCCAACAAGGGCCGCTGCTGGCCGCCGCCGGTGCCCAGGTTACGGTCTTCGACAACTCTCCCCAACAGCTGGCCCAGGACCGGTTTGTGGCCCGCCGCGACGGGCTGACGCTGCGCACCGTCGAAGGAGACATGCAGGATCTGAGCGCCTTCGCCGACGGCTTCTTTGACCTGATTGTGCACCCCACTTCCAATCTTTTTGTCCCCGAAGTCCGGCCGGTCTGGGCCGAAGCCGCTCGTGTGCTGCGGCCGGGCGGCCTCCTGCTGGCAGGCTTTTGCAATCCAGCCAGCTATCTCTTCGACCAGGAGCTGGCCGATGCAGGAATCCTCCAGGTGCGCCACCGTCTGCCCTACTCGGACCTCACCAGCCTGAGCGACGCCGAACGTGCCCTTTACCTGGCCGACTTGCAGCCGCTCGAATTTGGCCACACCCTGACCGACCAGCTGGGAGGCCAGCTGGACGCGGGGTTGATCATCACCGGTTTTTACGAGGACAGCTGGCCGGGCACCGCCCTGCACGACTTCATGCCCGCCTATCTGGCGACGCGCAGCCTCAAACCGGGGCCCTGAAGCTGCCTGTTCTCCTGGTTTTTAATTTGCTTGGGCCGCGGCTATGATAGAAGAAGCAGGTTCCGAGAGCCCATTTGAGAAGCAAGGAGTCAAGCGATGAACTGGCAAACATATCTGGAAGAGCGGCAGGTCGATTTTACGGAGCGCCTGCTCGAGTTTTTGCGCATCCCCAGCATCTCCAGCCTGCCCGAACACAGCGCCGATGTGCGGGCAGCCGGAGAGTGGGTGGCAGCGCAGCTGCGCTCGGCTGGGATGGAGCATGTCGAAATCATGGAAACCGGCGGCCACCCTGTCGTCTATGCGGACTGGCTGCATGCCCCCGGCAAACCGACCGTCCTGATCTACGGCCATTTCGATGTGCAGCCTGTCGACCCGTTGTCGCTGTGGAACAGCCCCCCTTTTGAGCCGGTGATCCAAGCGGGGCGGGTCTACGCGCGCGGGGCCAGCGACGACAAAGGCAACATGCTGGCTCCGCTGCTGGCCCTGGAAGCCTTGTTGGCCACTGAAGGGGCGCTGCCGATCAACGTCAAATGTTTTTGGGAAGGACAGGAAGAGATCGGCAGCCCGACCTTGCCGGCCTTTGTCGCTGCGCACCGCGACCGGTTTGCTTGTGACTTCGTACTCAGTGCCGACGGCGGCCAGTGGGGCGAAGATCAGCCAGAGCTGCTGGTCGGCCTGCGTGGGCTTTGTGCGCTGCAGGTCGATGTCGTTGGACCGGCCTACGATGTCCACTCCGGCCTTTACGGCGGCGCCATCCAAAACCCCATCCATGCCCTGGCAGCGCTGCTGGCTTCGCTGCGGGACGCCGAGGGACGCGTGCAGGTCGAAGGCTTCTACGACGATGTGCTGGAATTGAGCGCCGCAGAGCGGGCCGAGATCGCGCGCATCCCCTACGATGAGGCCGGTGTGCGCCAGAACCTGGGCATCGACACATTTTTTGGGGAGGCCGGGTACTCGGCGCTGGAGCGCTCCTGGGTGCGCCCGACCCTGGAGGTCAATGGGATCTGGGGTGGGTTTCAAGGAGAAGGGGTCAAAACTGTGCTGCCCAGCGCAGCGCACGCCAAGATGACCTGCCGGCTGGTGGCCAACCAGCAGCCCCAGCGGATCGTTCAGCAGGTGAAAGCCCACCTCGAACGCCACGCGCCGCCCGGGGTGCGGGTGACGGTGACGGTCAAGGAGAACGGCGCCATCCCCTACTGGATGTCGGGGGAGCACCCTGGCAACCAGGCAGCGCGCGCCATCCTGGTCGAAGAATACGGCAAGGAGCCCTATCTGGCCCGTTCCGGGGGAAGCATTCCGGTGACGGCGCTGTTTCTCGAGTCGCTGGGCGCCTATACGGTCAGTTTTGGCTTTGGGCTGGATGACGAGCGGCAGCACTCCCCCAATGAATTTTTTCGGCTGAGCAACTTTGTGCGTGGCCAGCGGGCCTATTGCAAACTGCTTCACGGGCTGGCTGGTTGAACCGCTCTCTGTGGGGCTGCGCTCCTGCCAGAGCAGGAGCTGGACAAGAAGGATGGGTAAAATGAGTACAGGCAAAGCGACCTCAGAGCTCAAAAGTGCGTTTCGGCGTCACCCGCTCGACGCCATCTTCAAACCGCGCAACGTGGCGGTGATCGGCGCGACCGAAAAAGCGGACAGTGTCGGCCGCACGCTGCTCTGGAACCTGATCCGCCATCCCTTCGGCGGAACGGTCTTTCCGGTCAACCCGAAACGCTCCAATATTCTGGGGATCCGCGCCTATCCTTCGATTCGGGAGGTTCCTGACCTGGTCGACCTGGCGGTGATCGTGACGCCGGCGCCGACGGTGCCCGACGTGATTGCCGAGTGTGTCGAGGCGGGGGTCAAGGGGGCCATCATCATTTCGGCGGGCTTCAAAGAGACCGGTGCCGAAGGGGCTGGGCTGGAGCAGAAAATTTTGGAACAGGCGCGCGACGCGCAGATGCGCATCATTGGCCCCAACTGCCTCGGGGTGATGAGTCCCCTGACCGGGATCAACGCGACCTTTGCCAAAGGAATGGCGCTGCCAGGAGGGGTCGGCTTTATCAGCCAGAGCGGGGCGCTCTGTACTTCCGTGTTGGACTGGAGTTTGCAGGAAAACGTCGGTTTCAGCGCCTTTGTCTCGATCGGGTCGATGTTGGATGTGGACTGGGCCGATCTGCTCTATTATCTAGGAGATGACCCGCGCACCAAGGCGATCGTCATGTACATGGAGACGATCGGGGATGCGCGGCGTTTCTTGTCGGCGGCGCGCGAGGTGGTGCTGGCCAAGCCGATCATCGTGATCAAAGCGGGCCGCACGGCGGCTGCAGCCAAGGCCGCTGCCTCGCATACCGGCTCGCTGGCCGGGAGCGACGACGTGCTCGACGCAGCCTTTCGGCGTGTCGGGGTGCTGCGGGTCGACCGCATCTCAGATATCTTCTACATGGCGGAAGTGCTTTCCAAACAGCCACGGGCCCAGGGGCCCAATCTGACCATCGTCACCAATGCAGGGGGGCCGGGCGTGCTGGCGACCGACGCCCTGATCCTGGGCGGCGGCAAGCTCACCGACATCTCCGAACAGACCCTGGCCGAGCTCAACAAGTTTCTTCCCGCCGCCTGGAGCCACAACAATCCGATCGACATTCTGGGAGATGCCAGCCCGGACCTCTACGCCAAGACGCTGGAGGTCGCCTGCGCGACAAACCGGTGCTGGCCAGCTGGATGGGGGGCGCCGACGTGGCTGCGGGGGTTTCGATTCTGAACCGCGCCAGTATCCCGACCTTTCCCTACCCGGACACCGCGGCGCAGGTCTTCAACTATATGTGGCGCTACAGCTACAATTTGCGGGGCATCTACGAGACCCCTTCGCTGCCGGTAGCAAGCGAAGCGGAAGCCATGAACCGCAGCCAGGCCCGCCGCCTGATCGACGAAGTGCGCAAGCAAGGGCGCACGACCCTCACCGAGTTCGAATCCAAGCAAATCTTTGCTGCCTACGGCATTCCGACGGTGGAGACCCGCCTGGCGTTGACGGTCGAAGAGACGGTGCACGAAGCCAGCGCCATCGACTACCCGGTGGTGGTGAAACTCAATTCGGAGAGCATCACCCACAAATCGGACGTCCAGGGTGTCCAGCTCAATCTGCCGGACGAACAGGCTGTGCGCAAGGCCTTCACGACGATCCGCGACGCCGTCACCCGTCTCCACGGCGAGCACCATTTCCACGGCGTCACGGTCCAGCCCATGGTCAAGTTAGAAGGGTACGAACTGATCGTGGGCAGCAGCATCGATGCCCAGTTTGGGCCTGTGCTGCTTTTTGGCACCGGCGGTGTGCTGGTGGAGGTCTACAAAGACCGGGCGTTGGCGTTGCCCCCGCTCAACACCACGCTGGCCCGCCGCATGATGGAGCAGACCAAGATCTGGGAGGCGCTGCAGGGGGTGCGTGGGCGCAGACCGGTTGACACCGAGGCCCTGAGCCGCCTGCTGGTGCGCTTCAGCCAGCTGGTCGTCGAACAGCGCTGGATCCGAGAGATCGACATCAACCCGCTGCTTGCCTCGCCCACCCAGATTCTGGCTCTCGACGCGCGCGTGCTGCTGCACGACCCGGAGACGGCAGAAGAGGCGCTGCCCCGCCCCGCCATTCGGCCGCTGCCCACCCGCTACAGCGCTGCTTTTGTCTGCCGGAACGCAGCCGAAGTCTACATCCGCCCGATTCGCCCCGAAGACGAACCGTTGATGGCGTCGTTCAACCGTACGCTGTCCCCCTACAGCATCTACCTGCGTTATTTTCATCCGGTTTCCCCGGCACAGCTGATGTCCCACGAACAGCTGGCAATGCTCTGTTTTGTCGACTACGACCGTGAAATGGCGTTGGTGGCCGAGCACAAAGACGACCGCGGCCGGCTTGAGATTGTGGGAATGGGCCAGCTGACCAAGCTGCAAGGCACGCGAGACGGAGAATTTGCGATTCTGATCAACGACCAGTACCAGCGCACCGGACTGGGCACCGAACTGCTCAGCCGGCTGATCCAGATCGGCCGCGACGAACAGTTGGAGCGCATCGTCGCCGAGATCCTTCCAGAAAACGAAGGGATGCGCCGCATCTGTCAGAAGCTGGGCTTTTCTTTCAGAAAGGTGCCGGGCACGACTGTGATCTTTGCCGAGCTGGCGATCGGCTGAGTGGGGGCGGCTGAGTGGGGGCGGCTGAGTGGGGGCGGCTGAGTGGGGGCGGCTGAGTCAGGCCAGTGCTGCCCACGCCTCGATTGCAGCCTCCAGCGCTGTCTGGGTGTCGGCGTAGGCCTGGCCCAGCCGCTGAATATGGACAAGATCCTGGGTCAGGTGCAGTTCTTTCTCCAGCGAACGCAGCTTTTCTTCCAACGTATGCACCCGCTCTTCGGCCTCGGCGACCGCTTTGGCTCGTCGACGTTCGTCTGCCCGTGCCTGTTTGGTCGCTGCATAGCCGTTGCGCAGGGTGCTGCGTTCGACCGCCAGGGTCTGTTTCTCCAACTCTGCCGCCTGCTGACGGGCGGCGACCCGCTCGGCGTAGCTGCCTGCAAAGACTTCCAGATGTTTGTGCTGCAGTTCCCAGACCTGAGTGGCCAGGCGGTCGATCAGATAGCGGTCGTGCGAGACCAACAAGATCGTGCCGTCGAACTGTTCGAGCACCTGCTGCAAAACTTCCTGCGCTGGAATATCCAGGTGATTGCTGGGCTCGTCGAGCAAGAGAAAATTGGCTCCTTCCAGCGCCAGGATTGCCAGGGCCAGCCGGCCGCGCTCGCCGCCGCTGAGCAGCCTGACCGGCTTGAAGACATCCTCTCCCCGAAAGAGATACTGGGCCAGGTAGTTGCGCGCCGGGCCCAGCAGCATCTGTTTGTGGCTGAGCAGTTCGTCGAGCACGCTGTTGTCGGGGTTCAACCGTTCGTGGGCCTGCGAAAAGTAGCCGATCTTGAGGCTCGCCCCGAAGCGCAGCT
>JAPLGY010000155.1 GCA_026389955.1 Caldilinea sp.
CCTGGGAAGAGCAGTTCCAGCGCTTCTTGGGTGCCATTCAACACAGCGCGCAGCTGTGCACCGCACCGTGTGAGCAGACGTAGTTCTGGCCGATCTCCCCCCGTCTGGCGCTGTGCCGCAGCCAGACGGGCAGGGTCTACAGGATCGGGCAGGCCAATGACACGCCAGCCGGCCCCCTCCCGCTGCATCCACGCTTCCAGCAGGGTCAGCAGCCGTTCCAGCAGGCGCCGATAGACAGGAAGAACGCCGAGCTGGCGGGCAATCTGCTCGCTGCTCCAGAGGCTGCCGATCTGCCAAGGGAACCCAGCCTGGTTCATGCACGCCAGCACAAAGGCGCGGCTCAGTTCCTCCAACCCACTCTGTTGTGCAAAAAAATGAGCCGCAGCGCCGGCTGGGAGCAGCTGCTGCGCTTTCTTCTGCAGCGCTGCAGTCACTTCGCTCAGCGCAGGCAAGTAGTCAGGCAGCAAGCCATAAAAAGGGCGCTGCTGCCAATCGACCGTGTAAAACCAATCCGCCCTGCTCTGCCCGCCTTGGATGGCTTGAACCGTGGCCGCAGAGGCAGTGCGTGTCTGGAACCCTTGCATCCAGGCGACCAGCTCGCCGGCTGCGTCCAGCAGCGTGATGTCCCAGGTGTCTTTGGCACTCTGCACGGTGTGGCACCACCAGCGCTCTCCCTGTGCTGGCCGGTAGAGATGCAGGGCACCCAAGATAAAGGGCATTCTGAAGGTGACATTGCCCTCGTCATAGAGGGGACCTGCTGCGGCCAGCTGGAAACAGGCATCGAGCAGTGTGGGGAAGAAGAGATACCCCTCTGTCTCCGTGATGGACTCCGGCCATTCACAGCATGCCAGCAGTTCCCCGTTCTCCCCCTGTCCGACCGAAGTAAACCAGCGAAATGTCGGCCCAAGAGAGACAGGACCCGCAGCAAGGGTGTCGTAGAAGTATTGTGGCGACAACCCCTTTGTGCAGCGTGCCTGCAGTGCAGACAGATCCACCACTGGCACAGCGGGCAGACGGCACCCCAAATAGCCGGAGACATGGACCTGCTCGTCTTCTCCGCTGCTGCCATCGACGCTGACAATCTGAAACGGGGCAAGGTTGCCCGACCGCTTCAGGTCTTCTGCACTTTCCAGCAGCAGTTGGACATTTCGTTCGGTTTCGCCAGACAGCACCAGCGCCTGTGAAAAGACGATATCTTCCAGCAGACAGGGAGCCCCGCCGAACAGCAGGTCTGCACAGCTCAACGCCAGCGCCAGATGGGCTGCACCCGGAACGACAGGTTCACCCAGAACAATGTGGTCGGCAACGAACGGTGTGATGGCCGTGCTCAACCGCTTTTCGAACACCGTCAGCTGCTGGCGGGCAAGCCGCAGCTGTTTGTCGACGAGCGGACGCAAGGCAGCATTGCCGCGCCGCTCTGCTTTGGGTTTTACCCAACAGCGTTGCCGCTGAAATGGATAGGTCGGCAGCACGACGCGAGCATGCTCTCCCTCTCTGTTCATCCTCTGCCAGTCAATTTCCACCCCACACATGTACAGGGTAGATACTGCCACCAGCAGCTGCCGCAAATCGCTCTGCTCTGGACGCAGCGTAGGAATCAGAACAACATCGCGGCTGCCAGAATCGATGGTCTGTTGTTCAACCATGCCCAGGAGCGTGGGCCGCGGCCCGATCTCGACCCACAAACTCACCCCTGCTTCGGACAAAGTTGTCAGCCCATCGGCAAAACGCACCGTGTTGCGCAGGTGCGCACGCCAG
>JAPLGY010000031.1 GCA_026389955.1 Caldilinea sp.
CAGACCGCCAGTGGGTCAATATCGTCCATCTTTTCCCGTCAAAACACACACCTTTTTTTGTCTTGCATTTCTACTTTTTTTTGGTTGTTTTGATTTATCCTTATTGATCGACATGAGAGATGTATTTTTGAGTGTTTTACAAAAAAAGATTATTGTATATGGATTGTATTGATTGATTCATATACTTTTTGTAAAGAAATTGTAAACAAATGATTCGGGTAGTATGATAAATTTTTCCAATCCTTGGTTGGTGGTCCCCCACCCCAATCCACAGGCATCTTGCCGCCTCTTCTGCTTCCCCTTCGCTGGTGGCGGAGCCACCCTTTTTCGCTCCTGGTCGCCAGCCGTGCCGGCCGCCCTGGAGCTTTGCGCCGTACAGCTGCCAGGACGCGAAGAACGGCTTCATCAGCCTCCCCTGTCCACCTGGCCCGATCTGTTGGCACAACTGACTCTTGCGCTGGCCCCATGGCTAGACAAACCCTTTGCGCTCTTCGGCCACAGCCTGGGCGCCAGGATTGCCTTTGCCCTGGCCCAGCACTGGCATTCTCAATATGAGCCGCGCCATCTCATTCTATCCGCCTGTCCGGCACCTGGCACCTCGCGTGTCACACCGCTCCATTCCCTGCCCGACAGCGATCTGATCGCCGCCGTGGATGCACGCTACGGGAATATTCCCCAAGCACTGTTGGCACAACCCGAACTGCTGGCGCTTTTTTTGCCCAGCTTGCGCGCTGATTTTATGCTCTATGAAACCTATGCCGACCATGCAGCAACAGGCCCCGCAGGCCCGCTCTCCTGTCCACTGGCCGTGTTGGGCGGTTTACAAGATCCCCTGGTCAGCCGCCAGGACCTGCTGGCGTGGCGTGCACAAACAACCGGCCGCTTCACGATACGTATGTTCCCGGGCAATCATTTTTTCTTAAAAAATGCCCAATCGCCCCTGCTGCAGATGATTGGGCAGTTGATCGAGGAAAGGTAAACGCGTGACAACTCCTCGTATTGTACAATCTTTATCAACAACCAGGACATCCTTCCCCTCCCCTGCCCTGGAAGAACAGGCCAATCCGTCGTTGCTCAATCTGCCGACAACCCTTGCACGACCACCAGTGCTGACGCAGGAAATTGCAGCTGCACCTTTTCACCTCAGCCAGACTTTGTTGCAACAACTTGAGCAGCTCGCCGCTGGAATTCCCGCCTCCACCACGCTGTCAGCCGCGTTTCAACTCCTGCTCTATCGCTACACCCACCAGAAAGCGTTGACACTGGGCCTCCGGTTGTTAAACCAGGACGGCTGCGCCTGGCAACAAATTCACCTGACCCTGACCGATGGACAACCTTCCTGGCAAGACTGGCTGGCACAAGTGCATCAAGCCTTTCAGACAGAGGCCACATTATCGCCTGCCCCCGCTTCACCGGCCCAGGTTGCCTTCCTCTGGCAGAGAGAGGCTGCGCTGCCAACACACAAACAGCAGATCGGGGCCGGCGACGATCTTGAACTGGCTTTGTGCTTTACAGAACACGACGACCAGCTGGCACCCGCTTTTCTCTACAGTGCCGATCTCTTTGACCCGGCAGCCGTGCAGCGCATGATCGGCCATTTCCAGACCCTGCTCCACGCCATTGTGGCCCATCCTTTGCAGACCGTTGACACGCTGCCGTTGCTGACGCCGGCTGAGCGCCAACAGCTGCTGGTCGAATGGAACGCAACCGAACTTCCCGATGTCCAAGATACCTGTGTCCCCGCATGGGTTGAACAACAGGCGGCACAACAGCCTGAGGCCCCCGCAGTGGTTTTTGGCGAAGCCATGCTGACCTATGGTCAACTCAATGCCCGTGCCAATCAGCTGGCCCACCACTTACAAAAAATCGGTGTGGGTGTGGATGTCGTTGTCGGGGTCTGTGTGGAACGGTCGTTGGAGATGATTGTCGGCTGGCTGGCTGTTCTCAAGGCGGGTGGCGCCTACCTCTCTCTGGACCCACAATCCCCGCCTGAACGTCTGGCCTTCTTGTTCCAAGATAGCCAGATGCTCCTCCTGTTGACACAGGAAAAGTGGGTTGCCCACCTGCCCGCCACCGCACCACAGATGATCTGCCTGGATCGGGATTGGCCGGTCATTGCCGCCGAAAGCTGCACCAATCCAGACAAAACCATCACCCCTGCACAGCTGGCCTACGTGATATATACATCTTGCTCCACCGGCACCCCCAAAGGCGAGATGATCCCTCACCTCGGCCTGCGCAATCTGGTCTCCTGGCACCAAAATGCCTTTGGCCTGACCGCAGCAGATTGCGCGACCCAACTCGCCAATTTGGCCTTTGATGCTTCCGTGTGGGAAACCTGGCCGTACCTGACGATCGGCGCCACACTCTATCTGACACCACCAGAAATCTTGCTTGCACCGACGACCCTGCGCGACTGGCTGTTGCACAACAACATCACAATCACCTTTGTGCCGACCCCCCTCGCCGAACAGCTGCTGGCACTCCCCTGGCCGCCAGAAAGCGCGCTGCGCTACTTGCTGACGGGGGGCGACAAATTAAACCAGGCACCGCGTCAACCCTTGCCCTTCCACCTGGTCAACAATTATGGACCCACCGAAGCGAGCGTCGTGGCGACATCGCTGGTCGTCCCCCCCGACGGTCGCCCTGCCCCCCCCATCGGCCGGCCCATCGCCAATACCCAAGTCTATCTTCTTGACCCACACGGAGAACCAGTGCCCATCGGCGTCCCTGGCGAACTCTATCTGGGAGGACGTGGGCTGGCACGGGGCTATCTCCATCAACCAACCCTGACCGCTGAACGCTTTGTCACGATGCACTTTCCTCTGCCTGCAGAGCCGCCAGATCCACAAAACCAAGGACAACGCCTGTATAAAACTGGCGATCTGGCCCGGTACCTTCCCGACGGCAACATCGAGTTTCTCGGCCGGTTGGACCATCAGGTGAAAATCCGAGGGTTTCGAATTGAATTGGGCGAGGTCGAAGCAGCCATTCGACAACAGCCACACATTCAGGAAGCCCTTGTGCTGGCCCACGAAGAGCGACCCGGCCAGAAGTATTTGGCCGCTTATCTCGTCCCTGCAGACGGCGCTTTGCTCCACCCAGAAGAAATCGAACACAGTCTGGCAACACGCCTGCCCGCATACATGATGCCGACAGCATGGGCCATTTTGCCCGCCTTGCCGCTGACCCCCAATGGCAAAGTTGACCGCAACGCATTGCCCACCCCCCACCCACGCCGTCAACCCGGCCCACACTCCGGGCCACAGACCGGGCTGGAACCCGGGCTGGAACAGCAGATTGCATCCGCCTGGCGCGCCGTGCTGCAACTTGCTTCCGTCGGGCTGGATGACAACTTCTTCGATGTGGGTGGCACTTCGCTGCTGCTGGCGCAGCTTCACACCTATCTTGTGGAAAACCTGGGGATGACCCTCTCCCCAGTCCTTTTCTACCAATACCCCACCATTCGTACACTGGCCGCCCATTTGCGCCAGGCCACCACCACTACAGCCGAACCGCAGCTACCACAACCACACAACTTTTCCCAGGATGCAATTGCCATCATCGGGATGAGTTGTCGCTTCCCTGGCGCCAACGATGTCGCAACCTTCTGGCAAAATCTATGCGCCGGTGCAGAAACCCTGACATTCCTGGCCGACGAAGATCTCTTCGCCCCTGAAGCCTCTTTCCTGCAGCAGCCCAACTATGTCAAAGCTGCAGCACTGGTCGCTGAGATCGACCAGTTCGATGCTGAATTTTTTGGCTACAGCGCCAAAGAAGCAGCCATGATGGATCCGCAACAGCGTCTCTTTTTGGAATGCGCGTGGGAAGCCCTGGAAGAAGCAGGCTATGCTCCCAGCAGCTACCCTGGCCGCGTAGGGGTCTACGCCGGCTCTGGACCCAATACCTACCTGTTCAACAATGTCTCTCCTGCTCACCATTTCGCCCATCAGCGCTCCTTTTGGGAGCCGATGCAGGAGCTGGCTCTGACACTGGCCCAGGAAAAAGATTTCCTGCCTACCCGCGTCTCCTATAAACTGAACTTGCGAGGGCCCAGCATCAACGTCCAAACCGCATGCTCCACTTCACTCGTCGCAGTTCACCTGGCCTGCCAGGCCTTGCGCAATGGAGAGTGCGAAATGGCGCTGGCCGGCGCCGCTTCAATTATGGTCCCACAAAACATCGGCTACCTCTACCAGGAAGGTCTGGTCTTTGCCCCCGATGGTCACTGCCGCCCCTTTGATGCCAAGGCGCAAGGCACTGTCTTTGGCAGCGGCGTCGGCGCTGTCTTGCTCAAGCCGCTGACCCAAGCCCTGGCCGATCACGACCCCATCTACGCTGTGATCAAAGGATCCGCCGTCAACAATGACGGCGCCGCCAAAGTAGGCTACACAGCACCCGGCGTTCAGGGCCAGGCCACGGTGATCGCTGCCGCCCTCGCTGCAGCCAATATCCCTGCCGAAAGCGTGACCTACTTGGAAGCGCACGGCACCGGCACAGCGTTGGGCGACCCCGTAGAGATCCAAGCCCTGACCCAAGCCTTCCGCCAAACGACAACACAAAACGCGTTTTGCGCCGTCGGCACCGTGAAAAGCAATGTCGGTCATCTGATGATGGCAGCCGGAATGCCTGGTTTGATAAAAACTGCACTGGCCTTGCGACATGCGCTGCTGCCACCTACCCTGCATTTCGAGCAGCCTAACCCCCGCATCGATTTTGCCCATACTCCGTTTTATGTCAATAAAAATCTGACGCCCTGGCCGCGCCGCAAGGGCGCAGAGACACTCCCACGCCGTGCCGGGATCAGTTCCTTTGGCATGGGAGGTACCAATGCCCACCTCGTTCTGGAGGAAGCCCCACAGCCAGTTGTGCCAACCACTGTCACCACCCTGCTGCCACAGTGGCGGTTGTGCACGTTGTCAGCCAAAAGCCACGCTGCTCTGCATGCCCTGGCCCAACGCTATCATACCTATCTGCAAAATCAGCCCAACACCAACCTGGCCGATCTGTGTTTTACCACGCAGGTAGGGCGCACCCATTTCTCACATCGCCTGGCCCTGACAACACAATCGCTGGTCTCACTCACAGAGCAGCTGGCCGCAGCGCAGCCAACGATGAGAGAGGACAACAGCACCGACCTGCCAAACACTCCCACTGTCGCCTTTTTGTTCACCGGTCAAGGCTCGCAGTCTGTCAACATGGGACGGCAGTTGTACGAAATCTACCCAATCTTTCGCCAGACGCTGGACCGCTGCGATGAAACGTTGCGCCCCCACCTGGGCATCTCTTTGCTGGAGATTCTCTATCCGCCCACGGGGGATACCCACAAAATTGACGAGACCCTCTATACACAACCGGCACTCTTTGCCTTGGAGTATGCCCTCGCTCAGTTGTGGCTGAAGTGGGGCATTGAACCCACAGTCGTGATGGGCCACAGCGTAGGAGAATATGTTGCCGCCTGTGTGGCCGGTGTCTTTTCTCTGGAAGACGGGTTGAAATTGATTGCCGCACGGGGACGCTTGATGCAAAGCCTGCCCCAAAAGGGCGGAATGGCCGCCGTCTTTGCAGCAGAAGCCAAAGTGGCCCCTTTGCTGGCTGCCGATCAATTGGCGATTGCAGCCGTAAATGGACCCGAACATGTGGTCATTTCCGGCGATCAAAACGCCTTGGACGCAGTGCGTGCCCGGCTGACCGCTCTCGGTATCAAAAGTGTTGCCCT
>JAPLGY010000228.1 GCA_026389955.1 Caldilinea sp.
AAGCCACCATCGGGACCCTTCTGGCCTGAACCAACCGCTTTTTCAAAAACTGGCCTGACAAAAGGGAAGATCTATGGCAGAAACAAATTACTTGACCGAAATCGTCGGCGTCTTTGGATTTCCAGTCGCCGAAAACCCCACCGGCGTGATGCAAAATGCCGCCTTCCGAGCCCTCGGGCTGCGCTGGATCTACCTCAATTTTGAGGTCGCCCCCCAACAGCTGGGCGACGCCCTGCGCGGGCTGCGAGCAACCCGCAATTTCCGCGGGGTCAACCTGACCATCCCCCACAAAGTGGCCGTCCTCCCCTACCTGGATGAGATCGCCCCCAGCGCCCAGGTGATCGGCGCCGTCAACACGGTCCGCCGCGACGGCGACCGGCTGGTCGGAGAAAATACAGACGGCAAAGGCTTTATGCGAGCGCTCGGCGACGACGCCGATATCGACGCCCTGGGATGCTCAGTGGTTGTATTGGGAGCCGGCGGAGCCGCCCGCGCGATCGCCGTCGAACTGGCGCTGGCCGGCGCCCGCTCAATCACAGTCGTCAACCGCAGCCGCGACCGCGGTGAAGCCCTCGCCACCCTGATCCGTACCCAAACCCCAGCCCAAGCCCACTACACAGCCTGGACCCCAGCCTACCAGGTGCCCAAAGGCAGCGATCTGCTGGTCAACGCAACCTCCATCGGACTTTTCCCACAGGTCGACACGCTGCCCGATATCGATTTTTCAAGCATCTCTCCAGGAATGGTCGTCTGCGATGTGATCCCCAATCCACCCCGCACCTCCTTCCTGCGCCGGGCCGCCGAACAAGGTGCCAACACCCTGGATGGGCTGGGGATGCTGGTCTACCAGGGTGCCATCGCCTTCCAAATGTGGAGCGGATACAACGCCCCCGTAGACATCATGCACCAGGCGCTGGCAGCCGAGTTCAACCCATAAACCCGATCCACCCAGCCTTAAAAAGGGAGCTCTCTCACCATGAAAGTCAACCCACCTGTCAACCCGCTGATCGGCGAAATGCCCAAAATCGGCATCCGCCCCACCATCGACGGCCGCCTGGGCGGCGTCCGCGAGTCGCTCGAACAACAAACCCTGACCATGGCCCGCACAGTCGCCACGTTTCTCAGCGAAAACCTGCGCCATTCCAATGGGCTGCCGGTCGAGTGCGTGATCGCAGACCGCACCATCGGCGGGGTCGCCGAAGCCGCCGCCGCAGCCGAACAGTTCCGACGTGCCGGAGTCGGCGTCTCGCTCACTGTCACCCCCTGCTGGTGCTATGGCTCCGAAACAATGGACATGGACCCCCACCTGCCCAAAGCCGTCTGGGGCTTCAACGGCACCGAAAGACCCGGCGCCGTCTACCTGGCAGCGGTCTCGGCAGCCCACAACCAAAAAGGACTCCCCCTCTTCAACATCTACGGACGAGAGGTCCAAGACTCCGGCGACAGGTCAATCCCCGCCGATGTGCAGGAAAAACTGCTGCGCTTTGTCAAGGCCGGGCTGGCAGTCGCCACCATGCGCGGCAAATCCTACCTGAGCATGGGGGGCGTCAGTATGGGAATCGGCGGCTCGATCGTCGACCACAACTTCCTGGAACGCTGGCTGGGCCTGCGCGTCGAGACGATCGACATGGTCGAGTTCGTGCGCCGCATGGAACGCAGCATCTATGACCCCGAAGAGTTCGAACACGCCTACAGCTGGGTGCGCTCCCACTGCACAGAAGGCAAGGACTACAATCCCCCCAGCCAGCAGCGCAGCCGCACAGAAAAGGACCAGGACTGGGCACGCTCGGTCCAGATGGCCCTGATCGCCCGCGACCTGATGATCGGCAACCCCAAACTCCAAACCCTCGGCTACGGCGAAGAAGCCCATGGCCACAACGCCATCGCCGCCGGATTCCAAGGCCAACGCCAGTGGACAGACCACCTGCCCAACGGCGATTTTCTGGAGGCAATCCTGACCTCTTCGTTCGACTGGAACGGGATCCGCCCCCCCTACATCGTGGCCACCGAGAACGATGCGCTCAACGGCATCTCGATGCTCTTCATCCACCTGCTCACCCATGCCGCAGCCATCTTCGCCGATGTCCGCACCTACTGGAGCGCAGAGTCGGTCCGGCGCGTGACCGGCTATGCGCTCCAAGGCACCGCTGCCGGCGGCCTCCTGCACCTGATCAACTCCGGCCCCGCCGCCCTCGACGGCACCGGCCAGCAGCAACGCAACGGCACCCCCGCCATGAAACCCAGCTGGGAAATTACCCCAGAAGAGGCCCAGGCCTGCCTCCAGGCCACTACCTGGCACGCCAGCGACCTCGGCTACTTCCGCGGGGGCGGCTGGTCCACTCGCTTCCGCACACGCGGCAATATGCCGGTCACCATGATCCGAATCAACCTGGCCCAAGGGCTGGGCCCAGCCATGCAGATCGCCGAAGGCTGGACTGTCGACCTGCCCGACTCAGTCCACACCACCCTCGACGAGCGCACCAACCCCACCTGGCCCACCACCTGGTTTGTCCCACGGACCACAGGCAACGGCCCCTTCCGCGATGTCTATACCGTGATGAACAACTGGGGTGCCAACCACGGCGCTATCGGCTACGGCCACTTCGGCGCCGATGTCGTAAGCCTGTGCAGTATGCTGCGCATCCCAGTCTACATGCACAACCTGGACGAGGCAACCCTCTTCCGCCCAAGCGCCTGGACGCTCTTTGGCGCCAACGAGCCGATGGGCGCCGATTTCCGGGCCTGCACCAATTTCGGCCCCCTCTATAGGTAACCTCCTGGCCGCGGGCAGGGCCCCTACCCCAGCGACAAACCTGCCCGCTCTCCACTACACCATGGAACCACACTGGCTGCTCCTCACAACACGGTCACTCGAATTTTTCAGCCAGCTTCTCCTGGCACTCCTGCTGTTTGTCCTCACACTCTACTGGCAGATCGCACAATACCCACAGGATGCACAGCGGGGCGCACGCTATCTGTCCCTGCTCCTGCTCTCCTATCTCTTCTGCCTGGGCTCCCTCTGTCTCTACTTCAGCCTGTTCTCAACAGACCGCTTTGTCGCCATGCTGCTCAACCACAGCGCAGTGCACTGGTTCCTTTTTTCCATCGTCAAATTTGCCTATCACTTTCCTGACCTCCCCAAAACCTGGGCGCGCGAGGAAAGAATCGTCGCCTGGCTGGTGGCAGGCCTGGCCCTCACACAAAGCGCCTTTGGGCTCTTCATGCTGGCCCAGTTCACCAACGGAATCTTGCCCGCACAACCCAGCCTGATCGGACCTTCCGAGGAATCCGGAGAACCTTTTCGACTGATCGATCTGACAGGACTGCTCGTCGTTGTCTGGATCCTGGCCGTGCTGATCCGCCAACACGACAGGCTGGTCGCCCCCGATGCGCCCAGAACCCTCTGGTACCTGCGCTTTTTTACGCCAGCCGGCAGCCGAGATGCCCGGGCTGTACGCTCCTTTGTGCTGATCGCCCTCTTTCCCCTGCTGCTGGCGCTGGCCCTCCTGCTCCAACACCCGCTGCAGATCTCTGACTATACGCTCGGCTATTTGGCCTCGCTGCTGTCGCTGATGGGGCTGATCTCCCTCTCCTTGGTCTATGTCAACTACTACATCGCCAACGCGTCGCTGGTGCTCCAGGTCACCAACATCATCGTCGTCCTGATTGTCCTGTTGCTCAACACCACCGGGATCACCACCGTCAGAGCACTGGCCAGCGCCCAGCACGACAACATCGTCGACACCCCAGCCCAGCGCATTGCGTTTCAACCACAGCAGAATGGCTCCTACCTCGCCCAGGTGCAACCCATCCCCCCCACCACCCATTCTGCTCTGGTGACCCTCCCTGCCCCAGAAGCCGCTGACCTGGGAATGGCCAAAATCGACCTGCCCTTTGTTTTCAAATTTTTTGGACGACCCTGGTCAACCCTCTACAGCCATCCTGCAGGCTTTCTCACCTTCGGAACCCCACAGCCGTTAACCCAGTTCACGTACAGCTACGGCACAACCCCAGCAGTCTTTGTCGCCTACCAGTCAATCCCCGATTCTGCAGAGATCATCCATGTCCAGAAATACCAGATGGCCGTTGCGGCCAATCCCCGCCAGGTAGAAATCCACTGGATCTACCCCGAAAACACAGCAGCCGGGAAGGCAGGCCAACCAGCCTTCCGGGCCATTCTGAAGGCAGAGGGCGATGTTATCATCGACCACCTGGCAGTGCCACCAGTACAGATCCATCCCTCTTTGTTGTTGACCTGGCGCTGGCACTGGTGGAGCGGGATCTACACTGGCCAGCTGCAAAACGAGCCTCGGCATGTCCACTGGCCAGACCTGCAAACATACCCACTCGTCACACCAGGATCTTTGATCGAAAACTATCAGCTGCCGCTGCTCCAGATGACCCACGCTATCCTCTACCCGCTGGCTGAACTCACCTTTCTCGTCATCTGCGCCGCAGTCGGTGCCATCCCACTCTTCCTGCGCGTCGGCTTCATGCAGCCGCTCAACCAACTGCTCAAAGCCATCCGCCGCACAGAAGCAGGCGATCTGAACGTCCAAGTACCTGTCAACCAAAACAACGAAATCGGCACCATCACCCAGTCGTTCAACTCGCTGGTCACCACCCAACGCAAGCTGCTCCACAATCTGGACGATCAGGTCAAAGAACGCACGCAAAAACTGGCCCTCACCAACCAGGAGCTGCAGCAGGAGATCGAGCTGCGCCGCAGCACCCAACAGGATCTGGAAAAACTCAACGCCGAGCTGGACAGCCGCGTGCAACGTCGCACCCACGAGCTGGCCCAGAGCGAAAAACGGTTCCGACGTGTCGTGACCTCAATCCGCGATACCGTCTACGCGTTGACCCTCAATCCCACCACACAGACGGTTGTCGTCGACTACATGTCCCCCAATCTGGCCTGGTTTGTGAACGCAGAACATGGACAGCCCCCCTATCTCTCCGCAGCCTGGCGCCAACGCTGTGTGGCCAGCGAAGACCAGGAACTGATTCAACATCACCTCGAAAGCTTGATGGCAGGCCAAGACAGCCAAATCGAATATCGCCTGCTCCAACCAGACGGACAACCCCTCTGGGTACAGACCGATGCCCGCTGTGAGCAGGCCAGCAGCACCCAAATCTATTGTTTTGGCGTCATCAGCAACATTGCTGCGCGCAAACAGCTCGAACAGGAGCGCGCCCAGCGAGAAGCGCTGCAAGAGATGAACCGGCTGCGCAACGAATGGCTTGGCAATGTTTCGCACGACCTGCGCACCCCCCTCGGGGTGCTCAAGACCGGAATCACCACCCTGCTCGCCGAGGACATCATCGTCCCCCCAGAGGCCCAACACTTTGTTCTGCGCCAGCTCAGCAACGAAACCGACCGGCTGGGCCAGCTGATCGAAACCCTGCTCGATCTCTCACAGCTGCAGAGCAGCGCCCTGCGCCTCACCTACGCCCAGATCGATCTGGCCAGACTGCTGACCGAACTCATCGAACAGACCCAGACCCAGATCGATCTGGGCGTGCTTCCCCCTTTCACCCTCAACCTTCAGATCACCGACCCGCCGCTGACCCTCCAGGCCGACGGGCCGCGCATCCAACAGGTTCTCCACAACCTGCTCACCAACGCAATCAAATTTTCGCCCGATTACAGCCAAATCCAGCTGCGCGCCTGGGCCGAAGAAGACTTTGTCTACCTCCAAGTGATCGATCAGGGCATCGGTATCGCCGAGCACAACTTCGAACAGATCTTCGAACGCTACATCCAGGTCCACCACCCAGACCAGCGCAGCCACAACGGAATCGGGCTCGGGCTGACGATCTGCCGGGAGATCGTGCGCGCCCACCACGGCACAATCACCCTCGTCAGCCGAACAGCCAAAGATTTCCCCGGAACCAGCGGCACCAACTTTACCGTGCAACTGCCACGCTTCGCCCCCCTGCAAAATCCCTAGGAGACCCACTGCCATGCCCAACTCCAGCCACGAATCCTCCCACCCAGACACTGCCACCATCCTGGTGGTCGACGATGAACTGCACTACCGACAGCTGATCGAACTCAACCTGAATCTGCGCGGCTACACAGTCGTCACCGCCGAAAATGGCAGCACCGCCCTGGCCCTGGCCGCCCAGTTCTCCCCAGAACTCGTGCTGCTCGACATCATGCTGCCCGACCTCAATGGGTTCGAGGTCTGCCGACAGCTGCGCAAGTTCACCGATGTCCCAATCCTGATGCTGACCGCCCGCACCGACGAACGCGACCGGGTACGCGGCCTCGACTGGGGAGCAGATGACTACATCACCAAACCGTTCGGGGTTGCCGAACTGCTGGCCCGTGTGCGCGCACAGCTGCGCCGGGCTTCTGTCAAAACCCAAACCATCCAAGAATCAGTCCAACAGATCGGCAGACTCACGCTCGACCGCATCCGCCAGCATGTCCTGCTGGATGGAAAAGAAATCGTTCTCACCCAGACCGAATACCGACTGCTGGACACGCTGGCCCGGAATCTAGGCTACGTGGTGACCATCGCCGCCTTGGAAGAGAGCCTCTGGGGCAGCCAATCTGGCGACGGCGAACGCGCTATCCGCCAGACCATCTACCGACTGCGCCAAAAATTGGAAGGCCCAACCCCTCCCCAACACTTCATCCAGACACGTTCGGGTGTCGGATACTTGCTGACCACCCCAGACCAACCAAACGCCGATACCCCCTGACTGCCCCGGAGGCCCCCCGATCCTCCCCCCAACTCCCAATTGTGACAATCTTGTGATTTTTGTGTCGTATTTTGTGATTTTTTTATGATTTTTTTGAATTACAATAGAAAAAAAGCCAGACAAACTTGATTGTCTGATTTTCTAAATTGAATAGGTTCAACGACAAACACAAAAATCGTCTATGCAGCAGACAACACCGAAAGATGGACAAAATGGACAAGGATGAATCAGGCGGCTCCTTCTCTGCACTCTTTTGGATTGCGTTGGTGGTGGGGTTGATAGGGTTGTTCGGAATCGTGGCCGTCGGTGTCGGAGCAATGGCAGGCGCAGGCGGCTAAAATACACAAGACAGGTAGGATTGCATCGTGGCAGCACTCATCAGAGTATCAACAGCTTCTCCTACACGCGCCGTAGCCGGCGCAATCGCCGGAATGATGCGGGAACATGGCACAGCCGAAGTACAAGCCATCGGGGCTGGTGCACTCAACCAGGCGATCAAAGCGTTGACCCTGGCCCGCAGTTTTCTCGAAGCCGAGGAACGCGAAATTATGATGACCCCCAGTTTTATCGATGTCGAAGTAGATGGCGCGCTGAAGACTGCCATTCGGCTCAAAGTCTTTTGGATGCCTCTCCAACAGCTTCCTCCCAACAGCACCGGGGCACCCGTCTACAACCGAGCAGGCTGAGCCGTCTATCCGAGCACGCCTCTCCCCCCCTCCCCCAAAAGATGTAAACAGTGGTGGCGGCAGATTTGATCTGCCGCCACCGTTTTAGAGGCGCTTCAGCTGCGCCGACGGCGCAAGATGTCTAGATAGACCGCCAAAATCACGATCAGCCCCGTCACCACAAACTGCCACTCTTGCGGCACGTTCATGATGCGCAGGCCGTTGGTCAGGGTGCTGATAATAAATGCGCCGATGATCGTCCCCAAAATGGTTCCCTGCCCCCCGCTCAGCGACGTGCCCCCGATCACCACCGCTGCAATCGCATCCAACTCGTACCCAACCCCCAGCGCTGGTTGGGCCGAGTTGAGACGGGAAGCAATCATCACCCCAGCCAGCCCGCTGAAGGTCCCCCCCAGTGCGTAGACCGCCGTCTTCCAGCCGGCGACCCCCACCCCCGAAAGCCGGGTGGCCTCCTCGTTGCTCCCGATAGCCACCGTGTACCGCCCCAACACTGTCTTGGCCAGGACAAACGCCGCTACCAGCGCAGCCACAAACAGGATCAAAACCGCATTGGGCAGGTTGAAATCAGGGGCCACCGGCGCAAGCAGCGGCGACAGAATCGACCCCATCATCAGCTGGCGAAAGACCGGCACATCGTTGAAGTAGATCGGTTTGATCGTGCCAGTCTCCAGCGTCGACAACACCAGTGCCAGCCCACGCGCCACCATCATCATGCCCAGCGTGGCAATAAAGGGCGGCACCTGCATGCGAGAAATGATCAACCCGTTGATCAAACCCGCCATACTGCCGGTCAGCACCCCAATCAAAATCCCCAACGGCACCGGCCAGCCCGCCAGCGAGACCGTCAACCCCGTCATCACCGCCGACAGCGTCATCACCGTCCCCACCGACAGGTCGATACCGGCCGTGACAATGACAAAAGTCACCCCCAATGCCAGGACCCCGTTGACCGCCGTCGCCAGCAGTATCCCGACAACGTTCTCAGGTGTCGCAAAAAACGGACTCAAAAACGAAAAGACGGCAAAGATGACAATCAGGGCAGCAAAGGCCAACAACTTCTGCGCTGCATTGGAGCGTAAACTAGGCTGCCGAGAGGCACTGAAGACTTTTTCTGCTCTAGCCATTCTGCTTC
>JAPLGY010000086.1 GCA_026389955.1 Caldilinea sp.
CCCAAGAAAATGCACCGCCATGCCTTGCGCAGCGCCCTCTCCGTCAAAGCAGCAGGGGGCAACGTTCTGGTAGTCGACCAGATCGCCGTTGCTGCGCCCAAGACCAAAGTTGCCCTTCAGATGCTCTCTGCGCTGGGAGCCAGCCAACAGAGTGTTCTGTTGGTGACCGCGGAAAAAAACGCTGCCCTTTGGAGCAGCACCCGCAACCTCCCCCAGGTCAAGACCGTGCAAAGCGGCTATCTGAACATCCGCGACCTGCTGGGCTATGACCTGCTGTTGCTGACACGCGAGGCGGTGGACTCGATCGAGCTGTGGCTAGGGGTCGACCCGACCTCGCGCCGCGCCACGGGTGAAGAGACGGAGCTCTAAGACCATGCATATCTATGAAATTTTGAAGCGGCCCATCGTGACCGAAAAAACGATGATCGCCACCGACGAGCAGAACAGGGTAACCTTTGAAGTCGATTTGCGTGCCAATAAGCTCCAAGTCAAGGAAGCGGTCGCCACTGCGTTCAAGGTCAATGTGGTCGACGTACACATTCTGATGATGCCAGCCAAAACTGCGCGGCGGGGCAAACAGATTCGTATCCGCCAGACCAAGTGGAAAAAAGCTGTTGTCACACTGGCGCCCGGCAGCAGCATCCAACTGTTTGAAGGCGTCTAAGGGGAAAACTATGGCCATCAAAGTGTATCGCCCTACGTCGCCAGGGCGCCGCAACATGAGCGTCTCGACATTTGAAGAGATCACCCGCAGCAAACCCAATCGCTCGCTGCTGGCACCGCTGCACAAGAGTGCCGGACGCAACAACCGCGGTGTTGTGACAACACGCCATCGGGGGGGGGGACACAAACGACGCTACCGCATCATCGACTTCCGGCGTGACAAGACAGGGGTTCCAGGCCGGGTCGAATCGATCGAATACGACCCGAACCGCAGCGCGCGCATCGCATTGATTGTTTACAACGACGGCGAACGCCGCTACATCCTGGCCCCACAAGGGCTCAAAGCCGGCGACAACGTCCTCTCCGGAACCCAAGCCGACATCCGCCCGGGCAACGCCATGCCGATTCGAGCGATTCCGCTGGGCACGCTCGTCCACAATATCGAGCTTTATCCTGGGCGCGGCGGCCAACTGGTGCGCAGTGCCGGGCTTGGCGCCCAGTTGCTGGCCAAAGAAGGCGAGCGGGCCCAGCTCCGCCTGCCCAGCGGGGAAGTCCGCTCCATCGACATCAACTGTCTGGCCACGATCGGGGTTGTCTCCAACGCAGACCATGCCAACCAGAACCTGGGCAAAGCAGGGCGCAAACGGTGGCTCGGCATCCGCCCAGCGACACGCGGCGTTGCCATGGACCCTGGATCGCACCCGCATGGGGGCGGGGAAGGCCGTTCGCCCATTGGGATGAAAGCTCCCAAAACGCCTTGGGGCAAACCGGCTCTGGGCAAGAAGACCCGGCGCAACAAGCGGACAGACAAATTCATCGTGCGCCGCAGCAATAAAGTCTAACAAGGAGTGAAAGATAGATGTCACGGTCCCTGAAAAAAGGCCCATTTGTCAGCCCGAAGCTACTCAAACGTGTCGAAGAGATGAACCGCAAAGGCGAACGCAAAGTCCTCAAAACCTGGTCACGTGCTTCCACGATCTTTCCTCAGTTCGTGGGCCATACTTTGGCGGTCCATGATGGCAAGCGCCACGTTCCAGTCTACATCTCGGAGAACATGGTTGGCCACAAACTAGGAGAGTTTGCCCCGACGCGCCTCTTCCGCGGCCACGTCAAATCCGAGAAGAGTTCCAAGGCGGTGGTCCGCCGTTGAGCGGACACCCAGCGCAGAAAGGAAGAAGAGACGATGGAAGTTGTCGCCAAAATGAAATACAGTGGGGTCAGCGCCCAAAAAACGCGCCTGGTACTCGATGAAATCCGTGGCCGACAGGCCGAGGAAGCACTGGCCTTGCTCGCCTACATGCCCCAGTTGGCTGCGAAGGTCGTCTCAAAAACGGTCAAAAGTGCCCTGTCCAACGCGACCGAAACCTATGGCTACGATGCGAAAGACATGGTGATCACCAAAATTTATGCCGACGATGCACCGCTCCGGCGCTGGCGGCGCTTCGGTGCCCGTGGGCGATTCAAACCCTTGCAGCGCCGCTCGTCCCACATCACCGTGGTTCTGGAAGAGCGTGCCGCTTAGATGGGCGCCAACCGGCAGTACGGCAAATAGTCAGGAACAAGGAGAAGATCACTTGGGTCGCAAAGTTCATCCCATTGGGTTTCGTCTGGGAATTATCAAGGAACACAAGAGTCGCTGGTTTGCCAGCGGACGGCAGTACACGGAGCAGCTCGGCGAAGACCGGCAAATCCGCACACTGGTCTTCGAATCTTTGAACAAAGAAGAGAAGGGCAACACGCGCGAAAGCCGCCAGAACAGCAAAAACAAAGCCGGAATCAGCAACATCGACATTGAACGCCAGCCGAACCAGGTCCATATTATTATTGACACAGCCCGGCCAGGGGTGATCATTGGACGCAAAGGGGCCAGCGTCAACCAGCTGCGCCAGCAACTTCAGGATCTGACCCAGAAAAAGGTCAAGATCGATGTGCGCGAAATCACCAAACCGGAACTCAACGCTCGCCTGGTCGCAGAAAGCATTGCAGAACATCGGCATCAAGGTCTGGGTCTATCTCGGTGAAGTGCTTCCGGGCGAAGAATACCACGCCAAGTATATCGTGGAAGAAAAGTAACAGAAGAGAAGTCGCAAAAAGTCGCAGAAAAGTCGATCGTCTGGGCTGGACTCGTCAAAAAATACCTGCACAGCAGGCACCCGCAAGCGCGTGTGAAGTCGGTATAGTTCCTGCCAAGGTGGCGCAAGCCAGATCCATTGAAGCACTTGTAGGAAAACGTATCGAAGAGTATAGATGGAGAAGCAACGATGTTGATGCCAAAACGAGTGAAGTATCGTAAATTGCAGCGTGGCCGATTGAAGGGCAAGGCCTACCGCGGCAGCATGGTGGCGTTCGGCACCTACGGGCTCCAATCCGTAGAAGGCTATTATGTGACCAGCCGCCAGATCGAAGCGGCCCGCCGTGCCGTTGTCCGCTATGTGCGCCGCGGCGGAAAAATCTGGATTCGCATCTTTCCAGATCGCCCGGTCACCAAACGTGCCGCCGAGACACGCATGGGTTCGGGAAAAGGCAGTGTGGACCACTGGGTTGCCCCTGTGCGTCCAGGAAGGGTCATTTTGGAGATTGCCGGTGTGCAAGAAGATCAGGCACGCGAAGCGTTCCGCCTGGCCGCCTCCAAACTGCCGATGAAGACCCAGTTTATTGCACGCGAAGAGCAGGGGGCCTAAGGAGAAGACCGCATGAAAGCAGAAGAAGTGCGCGGACAAAACAATGCCGAACTGGCCCGCAAACTGGACGACGCCTATCAGGAGCTCTTCAATCTACGTTTTCAGCGTGCGACAGGCAAGCTGTCCAACAGCGCCCGCTTTGCAGAGGTCAAGCGGGACATCGCCCGGATCAAGACCATCCTGCGCGAGCGTGAGCTGCGGGCCCAATAAGGAGCAGAAAAACGATGCGTGAACAACGCCGGGCGCTGGTAGGAACGGTCACCAGCGACAAAATGGACAAGACCGTTGTGGTAACGATCGAGCGGGTCACCCGCCACCCGCTCTACGGCAAAGTCCTTCGCCGCAACAAGAAGTACAAGGCGCACGATGCCGAGAACCACTGTCAGGTAGGCGATGTGGTGCGCATCCGCGAATGCCGTCCGATCAGCAAGGACAAAAAATTCTTCGTCGAGGAAATCTTGCAGCGGGCGGTTCTCGTTGACGAAGCCAACGTCTAGCCATCGAGGAGATGCACCATGATTCAACAGGAAAGCCGGCTCAAGGTAGCCGACAACACCGGTGCCAAAGAGCTGTTGACCATCCGGGTCAAAGGCGGCAGCACACGCCACTATGGGGCTATCGGCGACGTGATCGTTGCCACGGTCAAAACTGCCAGCCCGACCGGCAGTGTCAAAAAAGGAGATGTGGTGCGCGCCGTGATCGTGCGCACGACCCGCGCGCTGCGGCGTGCCGATGGCAGCTACATCCGCTTCGACGAGAATGCTGCAGTGCTCATCGACGACAACAAAAACCCGCGCGGCACACGCATCTTTGGGCCCGTGGCGCGCGAGCTGCGCGAGAGCGGTTACATGAAAATTGTCTCGCTGGCACCGGAAGTGCTGTAAGGGAGGCCGGAGCATGAAAGTCAAGATCAGCAAGGGCGATACCGTCGAAGTCATCTCTGGGGACAGCAAGGGGCTGCGCGGAGAAGTACAGCGGGTCGTCCGCACAAAGAACAAAGATGGCAGCTATGACCCCAACCGCGTCTACGTGCTTGTCACCGGCGTCAACATGGTCATCCGCCACCAGCGCCCGACCGGACGTGTGCGCACACAGACCGGGCGCATCGAACGCGAGGCCCCCATCCATATCAGCAATGTCATGTTGATAGGCTCGGAGGGCAAACCCACGCGTGTCTCTATCGAAGTCGCGGACAACGGCAGCAAAGAACGGGTCGACCGCAAAAGCGGTGCCCCGCTGCCCAAACCTAAATAACCATCACTTGTCTGCCTGATCTTTCGCCAGGCCGTATGCAAGGCAGTACGGGCGGCGTCTGCGGGCGAGGAGCCTTATCTTTATGAGCGAGCAAACGACAAAACGGCCGGGGCCCCGGCTGAAAGCCCGGTACAAAGAAGAAATTGTGCCGGCACTGGTCAAAGAATTCAATTACCGCAGTGTCATGCAGGTGCCACGCATCACCAAAATTGCGGTGAACATCGGGATGGGCGAGGCCCTGCAAAACAGCAAGGCGATCGAGGCGGCCGCCGGCGATCTGGCCATTATCACAGGACAGAAACCCGTCGTCACCAAGGCGCGCAATTCGATCGCAGCCTTCAAACTGCGCGAAGGCATGCCTGTCGGTGTCAAGGTCACGCTGCGCGGGGATCGCATGTGGGATTTCCTGGACCGTCTGATCAGCGTGGTGCTGCCCCGCCAGCGTGACTTCCAAGGGGTTCCGTCCGACGCCTTCGACGGCCGCGGCAACTACAGCCTGGGGCTGCGCGAACAGCTGGTCTTCCCCGAAATCAACTACGACAAAATCGACAAGATTCGAGGAATGGAGATCACGATCGTCACGACCGCTGGGGGCGACGAAGAGGCGCGCCGTCTGTTGGCGCTGATGAATATGCCGTTCAAGCGATAAAGGCAAGCAATAAAGGGGAGTGCTGTGGCCAAAAAATCGATGGTTATCAAAGAAGGTCGGCGCAAATTCGAGGTGCGTGTCCGCAACCGCTGCAAACTTTGCGGCCGCTCGCGCGGCTATATGCGCCGTTTTGGTCTGTGCCGAATCTGCTTCCGCCAGGAAGCGCTGCAGGGCAAATTGCCCGGCGTCGTCAAATCGAGCTGGTGAAGTAGAGCACATCTGCCGGCTGCAGACAACTCATTCTGCAGCCTCCATATTGCTCGGTTGCTGACTACAACTTCGTCTGCATTCTTTGAGGTTGCAAGAGTAGCTGGAGGAGAAAAATTTCAATGGTCAATGATCCGATTGCTGATATGCTGACTCGAATTCGCAATGCCAACCTTGTCAAACAGAAACAGGTTGTGATGCCGAGTTCCAAGATCAAAACAAGTATTGCCGCTATTCTGGCTGAAGAAGGGTTTATCGACGGCTATGCCGTGACCGAAGAAACCCCACAGCCGCGCCTGATCGTACGGCTCAAATATACCGCTCAGGGCAGGCCTGTCATCTCCGGACTGGACCGGGTAAGCCGGCCAGGACGCCGCTTTTACAGCGGTTCCAAAGACATTCCTTGGGTGCGCAGCGGACTGGGGATCAACATCGTGTCGACGCCAAAAGGGCTGATGACGGGGCGCAAAGCGCGCCGCGAACGGCTCGGCGGCGAGATCCTCTGCAATATCTGGTAGGGGGAGCTATGTCTCGGATTGGAAAAATGCCGATCACGGTGCCGACCAAAGTCAAAGTCAGCATCGACAAAGGAAACCTGGTAACCGTCAGTGGCCCGAAGGGGACACTCAAACAGCAGTTCGACCCTGACATGCAGATCGAACTCACAGAAAACCAGATCAAAATCTCTCGACCGACCGACCAACGCGGCCACCGAGCTCAGCATGGGTTGACCCGTGCCGTGCTGGCCAACATGGTGCAGGGTGTGAACGGAGGGTTCACCCGCCGCCTGGAGGTGCGCGGGGTCGGGTACCGCGCCGAAAAACGGGGCAGCAACCTGTTGCTTTCCGTCGGGAAAAGCCACACGGTCGAGTTTGTCCCCCCTTCCGCCGACGTGGTCTTCGAGGTCGACAAGGATGGCCGCTCTTTCACGATCAGCGGGATCGACAAGACACGGATCGGGGAACTGGCCGCCGAAGTGCGCCGCACACGCCCCCCAGAATCCTACCAGGGCAAGGGCATTCGCTACGAAGGCGAATATGTGCGACAGAAAGCCGGCAAGAGTGGCAAAGCCGGGAAGAAATAAGAGGGAAATCCAACTATGGCGAAAGCAACTCGGACGATTTTGCGACAACGCCGCCATGCTCGCGTGCGCGCCAAAGTACATGGCTCCACCGAACGGCCGCGCTTGAACGTCTACCGCAGCCTCGAACATATCTATGCACAGGTGATCGACGACAGTACCGGCACCACACTGGCCTCAGCTTCCACGGTAGATCGCGAACTGCGCAGCCAAGTTGCCCCGCTCACCAAGGTGGAGCAGGCACAGGCTGTCGGCAAAGCGGTGGCCGAGCGAGCCCGGGCCGCCGGGGTCACCCGGGTGGTCTTTGACCGCGGCGGCTACCCCTACCACGGCCGCGTCAAAGCCCTGGCCGAAAGCAGCCGCGAGGGTGGGCTGGAATTCTAATTGGCAGATTGCTGGGAGAAAAATGATGGCAAAAAAAGAACGCAAGAGCAAAGAGCGCGAAAAAGAACGCGAAGAGCGCCGGGAAGAGTTTGAAGAGCGCGTTGTCCATCTTGCCCGCACTGCCAAGGTGGTGAAGGGCGGCCGACGCTTCGCCTTCCGTGCAGTCGTCGTGGTAGGAGACAAACAGGGACGGGTAGGAGTCGGGATCGGCAAAGCCCGTGAAGTGCCCGACGCGATCCGAAAAGCCTCTGACCGGGCCAAAAAGAATCTGATCACCGTGCCGCGGCTGGGAAACACCATCCCCCATGAGGTGACCGCCAAATTTGGCGCTGGTAAGGTCCTGCTCAAACCAGCCAGCCCAGGGACAGGCGTCATCGCCGGCGGCGGCGTACGCGCTGTCGTCGAGGCGGCCGGGGTGAGCGATGTTCTCAGCAAATCTTTGGGCAGCGACAACATTCTGAACGTGGTACAGGCCACCTTTACCGCCCTGAAAAGCCTGCAAGACTTCCGCACAGAGGCCGCCTATCGCGGCGTCGAACCACGTCGCCTCTCCCCCTTCTGGTACAAGGAGGAACGTCATGGCTAAAGAAAACAGCGGGAAAACGTTGCGCATCGCACTGGTGCGCAGCCCTATCGGATGCCCTGAAAACCAGAAACAAACTGTGCGGGCCCTGGGGCTGTACAAACTGCACCAGGTGGTCGAAAAACCTGACAACGCAGCCGTGCGCGGGATGATCCAAACCGTGCAACATCTGCTGAAAGTCAACGAATAACCCAAACAACGCTGGCAATCGTCTGCCCAACAAGCTCGAAGGAACACAATGAAAGAACATGACCTGCGTCCCGCCGAGGGTGCAACACAAAAGCGTAAGCGAGTAGGTCGTGGCACTGGTTCAGGCAAAGGCAAGACCAGCAGCCGCGGCCAGAAGGGCCAAAACGCCCGCAACGGAGGGCAGGTCCGCCCCAATTTCGAGGGCGGACAGCTGCCGCTCACCAAACGGCTGCCCAAACTGCGTGGATTCCACAATCGTTTCAAGGTGGTCTATGTGCCGGTCAATCTCGACCAGCTGGACCGGCTCTTTGCCCCACAAGCCGAGGTGACCCAAGCCTCCTTGGCCAACGTTGGGCTGCTGGGCAACACCCACGACCCTGTCGTCGTGCTGGCACGCGGCGAAGTCACCAAGCCGCTCACGGTCAAAGTCCACCGCATCAGCGCCGTTGCTCGGCAAAAAATCGAAGCAGCTGGCGGCGCAGTCGAAACCCTTGACTATCCAGTCAACAAACGGCTGCCGCGCTCCTGAAAGATCACCCGACGTCAAACCCATTTGGACCCCTTCCTGCCAGCTGTGGCGGGAAGGGGCTGGAGAGTGAAAGGAACTAGCGCATGCTTGAAGCTGTCCGCAACGCGTTCCGTCTGCCAGATCTGCGTCAGAAGCTCTTTGTGACCATTGGCTTGCTGACCTTCTACCGTCTGGCCGCCAATATCCCGCTCCCTGGCGTCGATCACCAGGCGCTGGCCGTCATCTTTCAACAAAACGACAACATCCTGCTCAATTTTTTGAATTTCTTCAGCGGCGGCGGCTTGTCCCGCATGGGGGTCATGGCACTGGGGGTCTACCCCTATATCACAGCGTCCATCATCCTGCAGCTGCTGATCCCGATCGTCCCCGCTTTGGAAGAACTGAGCAAAGAAGGGGAGTCTGGACGAGCCCGCATCAACCAGTACACCCTGTGGCTCTCCATTCCGCTGGCGTTTCTGCAAGCGATCGCTCAAGGCACGCTGCTGAGCAGCGACGCCGCCGGCGGCGTCACTGTTTTGCCCGACTGGGGCTTTTCAGCCAGCGCCTGGTTTCCCACAATGACGATCATCATCGGCATGACCGCAGGAACTTTGCTCGGGGTCTGGATCGGCCAGCTGATCACCGAACAGGGGATCGGCAACGGAATCTCCCTGATCATCTTTGCCGGTATCCTTTCCAGTGTTCCTTTCCAGCTGCGGCTGCTGTCGCAAAACTGGGTTCTGCTGGTCGTCTTTATCGTCGTCACCATCGCAACGATCGTCTTGATCGTCTGGATCCAGGAAGGGCAACGGCGTATCCCTGTCCAGTATGGCAAGCGGGTGCGCACCATGCGCGGCAACCGCATGATGATGGTCGGCGGACAGAGCACCTACATCCCGCTGCGCGTCAACAC
>JAPLGY010000549.1 GCA_026389955.1 Caldilinea sp.
CGGTCAGAGCGGAGCGGTAGCAGAGGGTGGGGTATGGTTTGTCTTGAAGCTGAACATCGGCCCAGTTTGTTGTGGCGGTTGTCACACTCTTTCGCTCCTTTGCACAGGTGACGAAACCGATTCCAAGGCGAAAACCACATGCACCAGCCGACGATCTATGCAAACCCCAGCTTGGAATGAGTTTAGACCTACCCCGGTTCGAAGAAACACATTGCGGGAGTACCGTGCCATGAACAGACATAGCAAACTCAAGCCCCGTGTCATGGAGCGGCACAACGATGGCTGTGGGCGGCTTGGCGCCGACGCCGGAAAGACAGCTAGAGACTGGACTCTCATACAGGTGTGTCGAACAATTTTTGATGATGGAAACAAAACACATGTATACAGTATACTAAAATATGTCGGTTGTCAAGAAGAATTTTTGGGGTTTTTGGGGGGCCAGGGCTTTTCAAAAGTCCGTTTCTTGAGCGGGAATGACACGAATTCAGGCAGGCCACGATGCTTGCCACACTTCTCATACACGTGTACGGCGCCAAATTGCATCCTTGCCAGCGATGTCAAAAGCGTCGCAAAGCAGCCCTATTCGCGACTTTTGAAAAGCCCTGCAGCCCTGTTGGGGGGCCTTGACTCGCACATCGACCTTTGGCTAGAATATTGCGAGCAATGGCTTGGTTTCTCGTCGGAGCTGGAGGTAGATGGCTTGTAAAAGGACAACTCCGCACATTGCGACGGCTGTCCGGGCAGGCAATCTGCAGACGTATACTTTTGCAAGCCCTAAGTCGGGCAGAAAGGCTCTCACCCCATCAATGACCACACGCATCTACACATCCGCCTAAAAGGATCAACCGGCGCTGACAATCGAGTCGTCCAAGGTGATCGCACAGTTTCTGCCTCAGATCGGCGCCAAGCTGTGCTCGCAGACCACGGTGAGGTGTGGAGTATCCCCTGGACTGCCGCTGCACAAGATCAACAGATCCATTTGGTCACACATGGGGTCCGCTTCCCCTATCGTCTGGAGAAGTGGGTATCGTTTGCCAATGCGTCAATGCTGCACATGGCATACCGGCTGACCAACCTCTCGCCTTACCCATTCGACTTCATCTGGGCCGCCCATCCTATGTTTGTGCTGGAAGAGGGCGCGACGTTGTCCCTACCCGGGGGAATTGAAAAAGTTGTGACAGTGTTCAGCGCCTCGAATCGGCTCGGCAGGTATGGAGATGAGCATGCATGGCCCATAGCAACGCTGGCAGATGGTTCGCAGCGCGATCTCCGTCAGATTGCCCCCAAGCGCACGCGCGACGCGGAGAAGTATTACATCAAAGGCAAACTCCCCGCAGGCTGGTGTGAACTCATTTATCCCCAGAGCAAACTGACCCTACGCCTGGAGTTCCCGGTTGCGCAGGTGCCCTATCTGGGGATACTGCCCAACGAAGGTGGCTGGCAAGATCTGTACAACATTTTCCTGGAGCCAGCCACTGGGCCGCTGGATCGCCTGGATGTGGCGCGATTACACTACTCGTTGTCCGTTCTCCTGCAGCTGGCTGATGTGGCAGCGCCATCTTTGCCGTCAACCCGCCATCGAGAAAAATCGTCTGGCCGGTCAGGAACTCCGCAGCATCGGACAACATATAGGCCGCAGCGTATCCTACATCCACCAGTACACGTCGGCGCAAACAACTCGTTGATATGGTGACACAATCTGATCGAGTGTGCAGTCCACAATCCGGCGGATTGCGTCACATGAATTCGTGGATTTATCTGGGCCTACGTGTATTACATCCTTGTACCCCGACCGCCCCCAACTTGAAGTACACCCTTTTCCCCGGCCTTTTTTTGAAAAAGCTATCTCTGTTGACAAAACAATACAAATCGGCCAGAATAGCATAAGATTGTCATCTGTCATTGCCAACAGCCGATCTGACACTGGGCATCCAAAAGCCTCTACCCGAAATTGATCCGCAGAAACAGCCAAACATTCAACACACCAGCAGGATTTCTGCATATGTCTGACCCTCAAATTGATACAAAGTTGCTCAGTATCCGCAAAGAATTGCTGGATATCGGGCTTCGCAACAACATGCTCAATTTTCGACAGACCACCAAACAGTTGCGTGTGGTAGATGAGTTGTCGGAAGAGATCTTGAACACGCTCTATCAGCAAGCCAAACCGATGATCTTTGCAGCAGACAGCCCGAAACAGGCTCTGCTGCCCAATCGCAGCGACCCAGCGGGAAAAGACAACCAAACCCAAGCAGCAACCTCGCAACCAGTCGAAAAACTTGCAGATGTCGAACCCCCGACAAGGTCAGATCCTCGTCCAAGTTCTCGGGGCACAGCAGAGCAAACTCGACGACAGCGTGTGGAAAACCGGCTGCAAACCAAATTGTCTGAAGAAGTGTTGTTTCAAACTCTTTTAAAGATTCACACCGAAGCAGAGTTGTTTCTACAAGAACGCGGTGCCAATACACTTTTTTTGGCGTTGGGCTTTCTGCATTGGCGAGAAGCTGCTTCCTCGAGCAAGGAATGTATTGCACCGCTTTTGCTGGTGCCAGTCACGCTCAAACGGAGGCCGAACAAGGATGTTTTTCAGCTTGAGTACAACGGGGATGATTTGGTGCAGAATCTCTCCTTGGCCGCCAGGCTCAAAACCGATTTTGGCTTGGAACTGCCCCAATACGGGGTGGATCAGAGCGTAGATGCTGAAGAAATGCCACCGCTGAAAAATTTTTTTGAGGCTGTTCAAGCGTGTATTCATCGGCAGACAAACTGGTTTGTCGATCCCAACGAAATTTTTTTGGGGTTTTTCTCCTTTAGCAAATTTTTGATGTTCAACGATCTGGATCCTGCTATCTGGCCTGCTTCCAAGCAACCAGCCGACCATCCGATTCTCAGGCGCTTGTTGAATCAGGAGATGGGCAATGAATTGTCCGCATATGCTGAGGATGTCCATATCGATACTGTGCCAACAGCGGGCATGCTTCGTTTTGTCAAGGACGCCGACAGCAGCCAAACCCAGGCAATTCTTGAAGTCCAGGCGGGGAGAAACTTGATCATTCAAGGCCCTCCTGGAACCGGTAAATCCCAAACCATCACCAATATTGTTGCGGAATGCTTGGCCCAGAACAAAACCGTTCTGTTTGTCGCCGAAAAAATGGCTGCATTGGAGGTTGTCAAGCGCCGCCTGGATGAAACTCGGCTTGGAGACGCCGTTTTGGAACTGCACAGTCATCGTGCCACCAAGCAATCTGTGCTGAAGGAACTGACACGGACGCTCGACCAGGAACCACCAAAATCTCCCGACGATCTGGGAGATCGCAATCTGTTGGTGCAGATGCAGGAGCAGCTCAACAACTATTGCCAGGCTGTGAATCAGCCGATCATGCAGAGTCGCCAGTCGTTTGTGTCTGCGCTCGGCCACTACCAGCAACTCAGACGAGAATACCCTCAGCTAAAAACCTTGAACTTTGAGCCTTTGAAAGAGTGGAGCCACACAGAGTATACCCAGTACAGAGGACTTGCCGAGGAACTGGCAAAACAACAGCAAGAGCTGGACATTCCTTCCACACATCTGTTTTGGAGAACGACACTGGAAAGTTTTTCTCCGCTGGAAAATGAGAAGATCTCTGGACTCCTGGACCAGGGAGCCAACCGGTTGAGGCGGGTGGCCGAAATCGCTGCACAACTTGCTGAAACGGTGGGACTTACCCATCTGGTAGCACTGGCCGATGTGCCAGTGATCTCTGGCGTGGCACGCCGTGCCTTGGAAGCTCCTGTGCTTGACGGCATCCTCATCACAGCTCCAGAATGGCGTCGTCAGCGCGCATCCATTCATGAGTTAATTGTTGCTGGCCAAACGATGGCCCTCTTGCGTGTCCGCTACGCCCATCTGTCGATAGAACTGGTGGATTCGTCAGACCTATTGGCCATTCGTCAGCACCTGAATCAAGGCAAAGAAACCTGGCTGCGCACTTTTTCTGTCAAGTATCATCGTGCACGCAATCAGCTGCAGCGCCTATACAAAATAGATTTGCCCAAAAACGACCAGGATTGCATCGACCTGATCGACGATCTGCTTCAGTTTCAACAACAGAAAAAAATTTACGATCGGTTCGCTGCATTGGGCTCTGCTTTGTTTGCCATGCACTGGAACCAAGAGCACTCAGACTGGGCGCTGCTTAGCCGCCTGAATGACTGGATTGGAGGTCTGTACGATGACCTGACACAAACAGACATTCCACATGCAGTGCTCGATTTCTTGGCGCACCCATCTTCGTCGGACATAGCACAGTTAACGACCTGGATCGAGACTGCTGAGCAGGAGTACGTGGAGATAGATAAAATTTTGACGAAAATTCTGCAACAGCTTCACCTGTCACAGTCGTACCCGATGGACCAGATGACCGGGCAGCCGTTGCAAAGCCTGCAGATGTTGTTGGTGGACTGGCAAGCGCAGCTAAATAGGTTGTATCCGCTGATTCGTTTCAAACAACTCAGCCAGAAGCTGGCTCAGGCAGGCCTGAACGATCTGGTCAGAGACGCAGAAAACGGGTTTGTGTCTGGCAACGACATTGTACATGTCTTGGATTTGACCTGGTACGGTGGGCTGGTAAATTTTGCCTACAACAACATTGATGTCATACGCCGGTTCGATCGCATTCAACAGCATCTCACACTGGACCGTTTTCGTACATTGGATCTGCGCTCGCTGGAAAATGCTCAGGCCGAATTGGCGCATATCGTACAAAAACGAATTTCTCAATCCACCTCTAACAAAGAAATGGAATTGTTGCACCGGGAACTCAACAAAAAACGTCGGCAGATCTCGATCCGTCAGTTGATGAAGGGTGCAGGTCGTGCCATTCAACAGATCAAGCCAGTTTTTATGATGAGTCCAATGTCGATTGCAAATTTTCTGCCCCCAGGCCAGCTTGAGTTTGACATTGTCATTTTTGATGAAGCTTCCCAGGTCAAAGCGGTTGATGCATTGGGCGCTTTGTTGCGCGGGCGTCAAATCGTTGTTGTCGGCGATACCCGTCAGATGCCTCCCTCAGATTTTTTTAGTCGTGAAATAGAAACCGAAGAAGAAGAGATCACGACAGACATCGACAGCATCCTCAATTTGTTTTGTGCCAGTGGTTGTCGCGAACGTTACCTGCGCTGGCATTACCGCAGCCGACACGAATCTCTGATTGCAGTGTCCAACGCAGAGTTCTACAATCACCGCCTGGTGATTTTTCCTTCTGCAGGAACCAATCCCCAGGCAACCGGTCTGAAATTTCATCATCTGCCTGATGCTGTCTATGACCGTGGGAAAACGCGCACCAATCTACAGGAAGCCCGTGCGATTGCACAGGCGGTCAATGCCCACGCAGAAAAACACCCTGATTTATCTCTGGGTGTAGTTGCCTTCAGCGTAGCACAACGCGATCTGATCCAGATGGAAGTAGAAAAATTGCGGCGCCACAACAATGCTTTTGAAGAATTTATGACCAAGTTGAATGCAAAAGAACCTTTCTTCGTCAAAAATTTGGAGAATGTCCAGGGCGACGAACGCGATGTGATCCTCATCAGCATTGGATATGGGCGCGATGAACATGGCCGCATTGCCAAAGATTTTGGGCCGATCAATCGGTCTGGCGGCGAACGCCGCTTGAATGTTTTGATAACTCGTGCCAAATTGAGCATGGAGGTATTTTGTAATTTTCGTGCCGAAGATCTGGATCTCGATGCCACGGCAAAACATGGGGCTCATGCCTTGAAAAATTTTCTCCATTACGCTGAAAAACGGATCTTGCCGACAACCAAACAGACCGGAAATCCCCCAGATTCAGTATTCGAACAAGAGGTATTGGTTGCTTTGGCGGAGCGTGGTTATCAACTAGAACCGCAGGTAGGAGCTGCTGGTTATTTTATCGATATAGCCGTCAAAGACCCAGAACATCCTGGAAGGTATGTACTTGCCATCGAATGTGACGGTGCAAATTATCACAGCGCACGATCGGCCAGAGATCGGGACCGTCTGCGCCAGGGAGTACTCGAATCATTGGGCTGGAAATTTCACCGCATCTGGAGCACAGACTGGTTCCGCAATCCAGACAAAGAAATCGAACGAGCGATTGTCGCGATCGAGGAGGCTCGCAAAAATCTTCCAACCTACCTCACCGATGCTCCATCGACCACTGCCTTGACCCCGCTCTCTCCTTTACAAGACGTGGGACAGCCCCCAGCGACATCTGCACACGCTGTGGCCCCGTACCGTAAAGCTCAGCTGACTGTTGGCTCTACGCAACATCAAGAATTGCATCTGATTTCACCCTTGCTGCTCGCGCAACAAATCAAGCAGATCGTAGAGATCGAAGCACCTGTGCACGAATCGGAGATGACACGACGTCTGCTCGAATGTTATGGAGTCAATCGATCCGGACACCGCATTGCCGCTACCATTGCAGAGGCTGTGCAGGTCGGGACAGCCAAGGGACTCTTTTATGCCTTGAATGGCTTTTTGTATGTCGACCAGCGACGAAACGCCAAGGTACGCAGCAGGGCGGAACTGAATCCCACCGAGCGCAAGATAGAGTGGGTGGCTCCTGAAGAAATAGATGAGGCAATTCTCGATGTTGTCCGCATCGGTCTCTCTCACCCGATGGAAGATGCCATTACCGATGCAGCAGAACGGCTCGGTTTTGGACGGAT
>JAPLGY010000770.1 GCA_026389955.1 Caldilinea sp.
CCCATTGGCTGGCCACCAAGGTGCCATTTCGATCAAATTTGCGGAGCTTCCAGTAGTCGCCTACAAAGACATGGCTGCCCGTGACGGCGATCCCGACCGGCCACTGGAATTGTGTGTCTCCTTGACCTGGCCCGCTGCCCCATTGCCGCAGATAGGCGGGGGGAGACAGGAAGGTAGCAGTGACCAGTTGAGTGGTCGTCATGACACAGACGCCTCTGCCGCTGCACGCACCAGACCAGCCCACAAAATTTGAGCCCGTAACAGGAGCGGCTGTCAGCGTGATGGGCATATTGAAGCTGGCGCTGCACACACCTCCGCACGCGATGCCGGCCGGCGTGCTGCTCACGCTGCCGTCGCCGTTCAGACTCACCGTCACCGTGAAGGGAGGAGGAACTACATTCACCTGGGTGGTCGTACTCTGGCCGCTGGCCCCGTTGCTGGCTTTTGCCATGACTGTGTAAGTGCCCGGAACCGTGTAGGTCTTGCTGGCAGTGGCGCCGCTGGCAGTGGCACCGTCACCAAACTCCCAGGTGTAGACGACATTGGTGGCCGGGCTGTTGGTGGTGGCGGTGAAGCGCACCGTTTCGCCGACCAAGGCTGTGCTGCTGCTGGCAGCGACGGCGACAGCGGTGATGGCACTGTCGTCGCGCGTGGCGGCCATGTGGTCACGAATCTCCTGCACCGTGAGCACGCGGTCGTAGATGGAAACGCCGTCCAGATCGCCGAGATAGACCTGGTTGAAGTCAAAACCACCGCCCAGGTTATCTTGGTCCTGCCCGAATACCAAGATGCCGCTGGCGCCCATAGTCGTGCCAGCGGCAAGCGTTCCAGAAGTCACTGCCACCCCATCACGGTACAGGGTAAACGCTCCTCCTGCACTTTGCCACGTGATCGCCACATGACGCCAGGCGCCGTTGTTCAGCGCGCTGCGCGAATAGGCGCTCACATTTGTGGTCGCGCCGCTGCGATTCAGGAAGGCCGGATCATTATTGATGAATCCAAACAGAAAAGTATCTGGGTGGGCCGCTGTGGCATAAGAGATATGTGGGATGACCGCTGCCGCATCCGTTGATTTTACCCAGTAGGCGACGGTGAGGGCTGTCGCCGGGAAGTTGTTGACGACGTTCACGGCGAGCGCACTGTTGTTAAAGCGCAGCACGTTCCCCCGCTGTGAATCCGCCACGACCGTAGGGCAAGCCAGCACCGGAGTGCCGCCAGTCGGCGTCACAGGGCAGGTTGCATTCTGGCCGGCGGGGGAGTAATCGCGCACCAGCGTGCTCACTGTCTCATAGATCGGCAGGTGCATACGCAGCCCAGTGCGCGGCATCGGCGGCACAACCGTCACCACGACGGTGTCGAGAGGCGTAGAAACCAGCCCACGGCTGTCAGTCACAGTCAAGCTGAAGGTCAGCACGGCTGATGCCGCCGGCGCTGTGAAGGTTGGCTGGGCAGTGATGGCGCTGCTCAGCGTCACCGCTGGCCCGCCCACCTGTGTCCACTGGTATACCAGGGGCAGGTATGCGCTGTTCGTCGCGCTGCCATCCAAGGTCACGCCCTGGTTGATCTCTGCCGTCCGGTCCACCCCTGCATTGGCGACCGGGGGTTGCTGGTTCTCGTAGGCCCCCATGTCGACAATGGGTGCCAGCCCGTTTCCGGTATCCGTGATTGCCGTATTGTCGAAGAAACGCGCGCTGCCAGCCAGATCGGCAATGATCCCAGCCAGGCCGGGGGCATTGTTGTTGCCTGCGTCGATCGCCGGCGAGCTGTTCAGCAGACGCAGATCGCCTCCAGCGGCATTGACAAACTGTGGGTCGGCTGCCAGGTTGCCCGTGCCAGAGGCACCGCCCTGCACCAGGCTGTGGCTGATCGTGCTTCCGGCCGCTGTAAAAAGGGTGCCGCCGCTGTTTCCCCAGAGCACAGCATT
>JAPLGY010000657.1 GCA_026389955.1 Caldilinea sp.
CGCAGGAGACCCTGGCCGAGATGCGCCCGCCACGCTGAGCAGGAAATGGGAGCCGTCAACATGGAGATCGTTCAATTTTTCTGGGAACCCCTGCACTACCCCTTTATGGTGCGCGCCCTGCTGGCCTCGATCCTGGTGGGGATTCTCTGCCCGGTGGTGGGCTCCTACATGGTGCTGAAGGGGCTGTCCTTTTTCGGCGATGCACTGGCCCATGCCATCCTGCCTGGGGTCGTGCTGGCCTTTTTGTTGGGGTGGCCGATGGCAGCGGGTGCGTTGGTGGCCGCCCTGGTTGCAGCGTTTTTGATCGGGTTCATCAGCCAACGCAGCTCCTTGCAGGAGGACACGGCGATCGGGGTTGTCTTTGCCGGGGCCTTTGCATTGGGGGTTGCCCTGCTCAGCACCCTGAACAACTACGCTGTGGATCTGGCGCACATTCTGTTCGGCGATGTTCTGGGGGTTTCGACGCGGGATCTCTGGGTGATCTGCGGGCTGGGTGTCGTGGTGTTGGGCGTCATCGTGGCTTTGTACAAAGAGCTGCTGGTGTTGACCTTCGACCCGGTGCTGGCGCTGGTGCTGAGGCTGCCTGCGACTGCGCTGCGCTATCTGTTGTTGGGGATGGTTGCGCTCACCGTGGTGATGTCGTTGCAGACGGTCGGCATTGCGCTGGTGCTGGCGATGCTGGTGACGCCGGCTGCGGCGGCGCGCATGGTGACCCGGCGTCTGCCAGCCATGATGGTGTTGGCCGCTGGGATCGGGGTCTTGGCCAACGTGACCGGCCTTTACCTCAGCTATTACTGGAACATTGCCTCTGGCCCGGCCATGGTGCTGGTGGCGACCGCGCTGTTTGGGCTGATTTTTTTATTTGCGCCGAGGCGGGGGCTGATCTGGCGCAAAGTCGCCGCCCCCGGCTGATTCGCCGCCCCGCCAACGCACAGGCTGGCCCTGCGTTCAGCAGGCCGCCATGTCGCGGGCAGCGACGATGGCGACGCCGCAGCCCAGCACATTCTCGACGAGCACATCCCCCAGAGCGACAGGGGCCACCACACGGACCGAGCGCAGCGCCCGGCAGATCGCTGAGACCAGCGGCCTGGGCACCGGCTGCTGAGATCGCACAGGCAGCCGCGGCCAGAGGGCATGGTCGATGGCCACCGTCGTGGTGACCATGCGCTGCGGGGCTCTGTGTTCCTGCAGCGCGTAGTCGCGGCCACGACGACAGGAAAAACCGCGCACCTCAACCTCTGCCTGGCCGCCCTCCTCTTCTTCGACTTCGAGACGGCAGCCCAACGGGCAGCCAATACAGAGATAGTGGGTCGTGACCGGCGCTGTCATGGTTCGCCTCCTGTCCGCTTGTCCGGGCCCCACGGTGGGCCGCTGGGCACTGCTCCCTGGTCTGGGAAGGCGCGAGGCACCAGATCGACGCGCAGGGTCCCCCCATGAAATTTTTGCAGAATCGCTGGCCGCAGCTTGAGGGTGACCATCTCGGCTGGAAACACATAGCGCAGCCGCTTCGTGTGAAGCACGTGGCCCTCTGCTTCCACCAGCCGCAGTTCGCAGCTTTCCAGAGGCCGGAGAACACGCAGATAGACCGTGTGGTCTCGCTCGGTCGAGATCGTCTGGGGCACGCAGTAGCGCACGTTTTCGCCCGAAAGCAGCCGGACGTTGTCCGCCGGAGCGGGCGCTGCCGTCGCAAAACGGCCGGCGCAGGTGCCCGCCAGCATCGCCTCGGCGCTGACAAAATCGACGAGGTCGTGGATATGGACGACGTTTCCGCACGCGAAGACCCCGTCGCGCGAACATTCCATCGTGCTGGCCACCACCGGCCCGCGGGTCGCAGGGTCGATGCGCAGCCGCAGCTGCGCCGACAGTTCGTTTTCGGGGATCAGCCCGATCGAGAGCAGCAGGGTGTCGCAGGGGACCTCCCAGGCCTGCGCCAGCTGCGGCTGCAGCGCGCTGTCCACCGGCGCCACCGTCACTTTTTCAAGCCGTTCGTGGCCGTGGATCTCGACGACGGTCGTGGAGAGATGAAGCGGGATGGCAAAGTCGTGCAGACACTGGACGATGTTGCGGTTGAGCCCATTGGCATGGGGCATCAGCTCGAAGACGCCGGCCACCTCGACCCCTTCCAAAACCAGCCGCCGTGCCATGATCAGCCCGATGTCCCCTGACCCCAGAATCGCTGCGCGGCGGCCCGGCATCAGCCCATAGAGATTGACCAGCCGCTGCGCCAGCCCGGCCGTAAAAATGCCGGCCGGCCGGGTCCCCGGGATGCGCGCGGCCGCCCGGGTTCGTTCGCGCGCGCCCATAGCGAGCACGACCGCCCTCGCGTCGACCGTGACGATCCCGCTGGCGGTGGTCATCAGCTTGACCCGGCGTTGTTCGTCGACGTCCAGCACACACGAGTCGGCGACGATGTCCACCCCCTGTGCCAGGGCTTGGGCCACCAGACGCTGGGCATACTCGGGGCCGGTCAGCTCAGCACCAAAACGGTGCAGGCCAAACCCCGTGTGGATGCACTGCTGAAGGATGCCCCCCGCTTCTGGCTCACGGTCGACGACCAGCAGCGGGCTGTACAGAAAGCGCCCTGGCAACGGCCCATACCCGCACGCGTGCGAAACTTGATGCCATCCAGGGTTGTGGCACCCTGCTCTGCCGCGTCCAACACCTCCCCTTCGGTGACCTGTTCGCAGCGGCAGACGATGCGGCGATAACGCGGGTTCTGCCGGGTCAGCTCGACCTGTTCCAAAGGGGAGAGCGCAGCAAACCGGACGCGCGGCGGCTCGACCGCCACAAACTCCTGGCGCGGCACCAGCGCCAGCCCTTCCTCGCGCAAAAGGTCCGCCAGCAATCTGGCGATGGCAGGGGCTGCGGTCAACCCAGGCGATTGAATGCCCGCTGCGTTGAGAAAGCCGCGGCGGGCGGTCGGGCCGATCACAAAATCCTCGCCGTCGGCCGGCGCCCGCACCCCGGCAAACTGCGCGATCACATCCTGTTCGCTGATCCCCGGCAGCAGCTGGCGAACCGCAGCAAACACAGAGCGGGCGCCAGCCGCCGAGGTGCTGAGATCCGCACGGTCCTCGACTGCCTCGGCGGTCGGGCCGACCATCAACGTGCCGTCGTAGGTGGGAATGATCAGAATCCCTTTGGAAAGAGGCGAGGGGCAGGGAAAGATGACATGACGGACCAGCCCCTGCAGGCGTTTGTCGAGCAGATATTCCTCTCCCTTGCGCGGGTGGATAGAAAAGGTGCGCACGCCGGCCAGCTCAGCGACCCGATCGGCCCAAAGCCCGGCAGCGTTGACGACAAAACGGCTGACCAGCCGCGCCTGTGGCAATGTGACCACCCAGCCCTCCTCCTGCAGGTCGAGCTGCTGGACCGGCGCCAGG
>JAPLGY010000611.1:0-1077 GCA_026389955.1 Caldilinea sp.
AGCAAACAGTCTGGCTGAAGCCACAGCTCCTGGCTTTTCCTCTGGGCCACGCAGAAGGAGGGGGCACCCAAGAAACCGAGTTTCTGTCAGAAACTCGGTTTCTGAGCGTCCAGCCCTCTGCTCGCACCCAGGTGTGGAATGAGGGGCGGTCACAGAGCACACCTGCTGGGCTACGAAGATGGGGAAGGCAAGGGGGAGAACGCGCAGGCGGGTGGGGATTGACCTGAACAGGTTCACCCATCCCGAGCAGTCGCCCTCGACAATTGGCCGCTACAAAAACCGCCCATACCCGATCCAGGTGTCGGCTTCCAGCACACGCTGAAACCCAACCCGGCTGTAAAACTGGACAGCTCCAGAATTTGCTTTGCCGACCCCCAGATGCACGCCGCGCACACCCAGCTCGCGCAGACGAGCCAGAAATTGCTCGATCAGACGACGCCCCCACCCTTGTCCCTGCGCAGCCGGAAGCAGGTCGATATGCAGATGGGCAGGGTAGCTGGCCAGCTGCGGCTCCGGGCTGTAGCCCTCGTGTATCGAGCGAATGGCCGCAGCGTCGAACGAGTCGTCGCCTTCGGCCGGCAACGGGTACCGCCTGCGCAGGTGGGAAAACCAGTTCAGTTCCGCCCAGGCCCCAAAGGCAGCAGAGTCGCGGGTGCCCAATATGTACCCGCTTGGCACTTCATCGACCGTGACAATCAGACAGAGGTCGGGCTCCGCCACCGCATACGGCGCAGCAAAGATGGCACCGATCAGCTCGGGGTCCCGATAAAGATGCGACCCATCCTGGCCGCTGTCGGCTGTCTTGAGACAGATCTGATAGAGCGAATAGAGATCGCTGGGGTGGTAAGGGCGAACTGCAATCGACATCGTGCTGGGTCTCCTAAGTTTTGCGACAGATGATATGTTAGTATAGAGCGGCCACGGCAAGAAGGCCAATTCTCTCTCCACAGCGCACCTGTATGGTATACTGTCGGAATGCAATGTCAACCACTCACGCCCCTCAAGGCGGAGAGAGCTCGCTGAAAGATTCGAAAATGGCAAAAATCGCCCTGCTGCATGGCCCCAATTTGAATCTGT
>JAPLGY010000611.1:1091-5048 GCA_026389955.1 Caldilinea sp.
CGCGAGACCCAGATCTATGGCTCTTTGACGTTGGCCGACATCGATCGCCGTGTCGTTGCAGCCGCCCCCGACCATGAGGTGCGCCCGCTCCAAAGCAACCACGAAGGGGTCTTGATCGATGCACTCCACGCCGCACGCACATGGGCAGATGGGGTGCTGATCAACCCAGGTGCCTTCACCCACTCTTCGTACGCGCTGCGCGATGCGATCGCCGGCGTTCAATTGCCCGCGGTCGAAGTCCATCTGAGCAATATCCACGCACGCGAGCCGTTTCGCCATGTCTCCCTCCTGGCCCCGGTCTGCGTTGGCCAGATCTGTGGTTTTGGCTGGCGCAGCTATCTGCTGGGTCTGCAGGCCCTGCTCGACCATCTGCAGGACCGCCAGCCATGAAGCCCCCCCACGCCGCCCTTCGCCGACCCCTCTGGCTGTTGGGGGTCGGGATCTTGCTGCTGGTCTGGTTGGCCGGCTGTCAAGATTCCTCTCCCGCTCAGCAGCCCACCAGCAGCCCCCCGCAGATGGCCGCCTCGGACAGCACGCCGGCAGCTGGCCAACTGCAACAGTTGCTGCCCACCGCAACCCCCACCCCAACGCCGCTCGCCGGACGGCTGGTGCTCTGGCACAGCTGGACCGAAGGAGACGCCGACGCGCTGTCGACAATCCTGGCCGAATACCAACGCCTCCAGCCCGAAACCCAGATCGAGACGCTCTATGTGGCCTACCCAGAGCTGGCCCAGGCCTATCTGGATGCGGTGGCCGGTGGAGGCGGGCCTGACCTGCTGCTGGCTCCCAACTGGTGGCTGCCCGACCTGGCCGCCGCCAAAGCCATTCTGCCGCTGGATGGCCTGGTGACTGCCGAGGAACAGAAGATCTATTGGCCCGCCGCGCTGGACAATTTTCGGCTGCAGGGAAAGCTCTATGGGCTGCCGACCAGCTACGAAGTGGTCAGCGTCTTCATCAACCGCACCCTGGCCGATCCTGCGTCCATCCCAGCGACGCTGGACGGCTGGTTGGCCCAGGCCCAACAAGGGCCCACACAGGGGATCGGCCTCTACAACAACCTCTACCATCTCGTCTGGGGCATCTCGGCATATGGTGCCCGCCTGGTCGACGAGGCCGGCACCTCCGTCCTCGACCAGGCAGGCGATGCCGCCGGCTATCTGCGCTGGCTGCGTACGCTGAGTCAAACCCCCGGCAGCTATGTGGACCCCGACTACGGTATGCTCAAAGATCGCTTCCGCAAGGGCGAGTTCGCCTACTTTGTCGACGGGCCTTGGGCCATCGATGAACTGAGCGAGGTGCTCGATCTGGCGGTGGTCCCGCTTCCAGCAGGGCCAGCCGGCGCCTCCGAGCCGTGGCTCAGCGCAGATGGGGTGTTGCTCCATCCAGCCCTTTCGTCTGGCCAACAACCCCTGGCGCTGGCCTTTGCCCGGTTTTTGACCACGGCAGAGAGCGGAAAGGCGCTGGCCAGCCTGGCAGGACGTCTGCCTGCCAGCCGAAATACTCGGCTGGCCGACTATCCGCTGCTGCAAGGGTTCGCCCGCCAGGCAGCCGAGGCCCAGCCGTTGCCGCTCCTCCCCGAGATGGCGCATCTCTGGGGCTACGGCGGCGATCTGTTTGTCAAAGTGGTCGACGGCGACGCCGACCCAGCCGCCACCGTCGTGGAGACCGCGGCGTTGATCAACGACGCAACCGGGAAGTAATGGTGCAGGAACCTTTCCCGCGTTTCAATCTTGCTACAATGTCTGGGGTCTTTCCTGGAACCCGTACCCTGGTCTACCAGCGCGTCCGGCTGGCCCCGCGTGCGGCCCACAGCGAACCGGCCGGGCTGCGCTGGGCACGGATTCTCTGGTATACAGACCCGCCCGCCTGCCGGGTCGAATGGGAGGGCTGGCTCTCTCCTGTGCCGCCTGGACCCGCAGTGGGGAGAAATGCAGCCAGGAGACCCAGGAGAGGGAGACGATGGCACCGATCCCCAGACGGGCCGAACGGGAAAGTGACGAGCGCTGGACTTGGGCTGGCCAGCTGCGCCGCTGGCTGGGCCGACCGCCGACCGCCGACCGGCAGAGCTGGGAAGAGCGTCTGGTCGAACGCAGCGGTCTCGGCGCTGGCGCCGACCCTTGCTTTGCCTGCCAGGGGCGCATCGCCAATCTGGGGGCCCTGGTCGTGGCCACGGCAGAAGGGGACAAAGAGACCTTCAGTGTCTGGCGCTGTCGCAGCTGCTATACCTACTACTTGAACGACTGGATCGACCGCTGGGAGCGCACGGACAGCCTGGAAACAGAAGAGCGTGTCTACCGGCTCACCCCCCCCGAAGCCATCGAGGTGCTGGCAGCGATCGACCAGGTGCTCTACGCCGACCATCCAGCCCGGCGCCATGGCCGGGGCGCCCAGCGCGACTGGATGTTGTCGTTTCTGGCCGGGCGGCCGGTGCTCAGCCACCAGGTTCGCCAAGGGCGTTGAACGGAGGAATACGCCTTGATTGTACAAAGCTGGCCGCCCGCCTTGATTGGGGCCACATACACCCAGCTGCCGTTCCCAGCACTGCATCCGCTGCAGGAGGTGGCATTTGACCTGGGCATCACCGCAACCGACCGTCTGTTGGAGCTGCGAGGGGTTGTCTTTCAAGGGTACAACGACCACCAGCTGCTCTTCGAACAGCGCTGGCCAGCCCGCATGGTCGCACAGCGGCTGAACAGCACGGATCTCACCATTCCCCCCGGCAGCGGTCTGGCCCTGCGTGCGATCCACCTCATGGTACCCGCCTATGAGCGGTTGACCCACCTGGAGGTGACGGTGATCGCGCGCGCGGCAGGCAGCGAGAACGACGCCCAACACTCGCTGCAGATCCTGGTCAGCTTCCACGAACAAAAAACCGACCTGCATTTTCCGCTGCGCGGCACGTGGTGGGCGATCCAGGGAGCCGACTGGAGCGACCGCCACAAACAGGAGGTCTGCAGCCAGACCTATGCCTGCGATTTTGTCCGGCTGGGGCCTGACAACCATTTTTTTTGCGCCAGCGGGCTGGCCCTCGAACACCACTACAGCTGGGCGCAGCCCGTCTACGCCACGGCCGGCGGGAAGGTGTCCGCTGTGCTCTACGACCTGCCCGACCTCCCCCCAGGGCAGCTCCCAGACCCGCGCATCTTCCGCAACGACCCGCGCCGCCTGCTCGGCAACTGCGTGGCGGTCAGCCACGGCAACGGCGAGTTCAGCTTCTACGGCGCGCTGCAGCAGGCCAGCCTCACGGTCAACGAAGGAGAGCTGATCCGGCGCGGCACATTGCTCGGGCGCGTCGGCAACAGCGGCGGGCTCTCCCCTGGCCCCCATCTGCATTTTCATCTGGCCGAAGGGCCCCACCCCTTCATCGACCGCGGGTTGCCGATGCAGTTCAGCCATTTCGAGGCAGGTGGCCAATGGTTCGAGCGGCCAACCACAATTCCGTCGCGAATGATTGTTTCTGTGCCAGAAGAGCACGCCGACCCTAGAGGAGATGAGGATGCCAAAAACAGAGCATGAACTGCCTTTGATGACAGAAGTCGACGACGCCACCTACGACGAACTGTTGGAACTGGTCGAACAGCGCGTGGTCCACATTGCCCTCTGGGAAGATTCGCTTGCCGACGCGCTGGAGGAGGGACAGGCCACCGCCGGCCCCCCCAGTACCTTTGACCTGGATCTGTACCTGGAAGATGGCATTTATTTTGAGCTCTACGGCGTCAGCTGTTTCGACGACCCCGACGACGACCCCTGGCACGGGTTGGCGGAAAGCCAGGCTCGCCTCGCTGGGCTGGTCGCACGTCAGGCGCGGCTGGACGAGATCGCCGTAGACGAAGAGAACGGACTGGTGCTGGTGGTCGGGGTGCCCTCTGGAAAGCTCCTCTATCTGGCGGTCGCAGCCTGGCTGCTGGGAGAGTGGGATGAACTGCCCGATGGCTGAACCGAGGAGGCGCCGCTGGC
>JAPLGY010000388.1 GCA_026389955.1 Caldilinea sp.
GAAATCGCCGGGATCTGCGACGAACAGCCCGAACGCATGGCCACCGCCGCCCACAATTTTGCCATTCCCGAAACACACCTCTTCACCGACTACCGTGCCTGCCTCGAAACCACCCAGCCCGATTTTGTCATCCTCTGCCCAGCCACCGCCACACACGGGCTGTGGGTCGAACGCGTGGCCCCCTACAACGTACATGTGCTGATGGAAAAACCCTTTGCCGCCTCGCTGGCAGAGGCAGACCGCATGATCGCAGCCATGGCCGCAACCGGCCGACAGATGGTGATCAACTGGCCCTTGGCCTGGTACCCCCCCCATGTCACCAGCAAACGGCTGATCGACGAAGGCGTGATCGGCAAAGTGATCGAGGTGCACTACTACGACGGCAACCGCGGCCCCCTCTACCACCTGGCAGACAAAGTCGAGGTGACAGACGAACAGGCCGCTGCCGGCAAAAACCAGAGCTGGTTCTACCGCCGCAGCCAGGGCGGAGGCTCGCTGCTCGATTACCTCGGCTACGGGGTGACACTGGGCACCTGGTATCACGGCGGCGACCAGCCGATCGAAGTCACCACCCTGGTCGATGAACCCCCCGGCCTTGAAGTCGACGAACACAGCATTACCCTGGCTCGCTACGCCAAAGGGTTGTCCAAGTTCGAAACCCGCTGGGGCACGTTCACCGACCCGTGGACCCATCAGCCGCAGCCCAAATGTGGCTTTGTCATCGTGGGCACCGAAGGAACCATCAGCTCCTACGACTACGAATCGACGGTCCGGGTGCAGACTCGCGCCCACCCGGAAGGCGAAGTGCTGCCTGCCGATAAGCTGCAGCCCCCCTTCCAAAACCCGATCCAAAACTTCGTGCACTGCTTGCGCACCGGCGCAGCCGTGCATGGCCCCCTCTCACCGACGATCTGCCGCATCGGCCAGCAGATCGTTGACACCGCCGTGCTCAGCGCACGTGAACGCCGCACCCTGCCGTTGATTGCGTAAAGACTGAGGATTGCATGAGTGAACAGAACGAACCTTTCGTGGTTTCGCCGGCGCTGCGCTATCTGGACGCAGCCCAGCAGATCCTGACAAAAATTCGCGAGACACAGCTGCCGGCCCTCGAAGCCGCAGCCCAAATCTGCGCCAACTCGATCGCCGACTGCGGGCTGGTGCATCTGTTTGGCACCGGCCACTCGCGCATGCCTGTGGAAGAAATTTTCCCCCGCCACGGCAGTTTTCCCGGCTTTCATCCCATCGTCGAGCTGTCGCTCACCAACCACACCCAGGTCGTCGGCGCCAACGGACAACGCCAGGCGATGTACCTCGAAAAGCTGGAAGGCTTCGGCGAGGTGATCCTGCGCAATTTCGTCTTTCACCCCCAAGACAGCATGATCGTCTTCTCCAACGGCGGCGTCAACGGCGTCGTGATCGACGTGGCACTGGGCGCCAAACGCCGCGGCATGCCGGTGATCGCCGTGCTTTCGCTCGCACACAGCCAGGCCTCCCCCGTTCGCCACTCTTCAGGCCAACGCCTCGCCGACCTTGCCGACGTGACTATCGACAACTGTTCGCCGGTCGGCGACGCCATGGTCACCCTCGACGGGCTGGCCACCCCCGTCGGACCCGGTTCGTCGATCGGCTATGTGGCAGTGGTCAACATGCTCAAATGCCTGGTCGCCGAAGAACTGGTGCGCCGCGGCAAACCCCCGCTGGTGCTGACCAGCGCAGCCCTGATCGGCAGCGAGGCCTCCGCCGACCTCTTCGACCGCGCCTACGACGACTACCGCAGCCGACTGGCGCAGGCCTATGGCTGCCCGACAGGAGCCGCATGACCAGGCTGGCAGAAAAGGTCGTCCTCGTCACCGGCGCAGCCAGCGGCATCGGACGCGCAGCAGCACTCTGCTGCGCACAAGCCGGCGCACGCGTCGCACTCTTGGACATTGCCGCAAAAGGACTGGCAGAGACCGCCGCCTCCATCGGCGACGAACGCGCGCTGGCGGTGACAGTCGATTTGACACAGCCGCCAGCAGTAGAAGCTGCCGTGACGCAAGTTGCCCAACACTGGGGAAAGCTGGATGGTCTCTTCAACGTAGCAGGTGGCAGCGGTCGGCGCCACGGCGATGGCCCCGCCGATCAGTGCACGGTAGAAGGCTGGCACCAGACCCTCGACCTCAACCTGACCAGCGTCTTCCTGGTCTGCAAATATGCAGTCCCCGCGCTGCTCGCCAGCCGCGGCGCTATCGTCAACCTGGCGTCCGTGCTGGGGCTGGTCGGCGGCGACGAGGACTTCGCTACCCACGCCTACGCCGCCAGCAAAGCCGGCGTGATCGGCCTCTCTCGAGCCATGGCGTCGTACTACGCAGCCGCCGGGCTGCGCGTCAATGTGGTGGCCCCAGGTCTGATCGCCACGCCGATGAGCCAACGCGCACAGCAGGACCCAACCCTCCTCGCCCGGCTGCCCCAACTGCAGCCGCTCACCGGCACCCTGGGAACCCCGCAAGACGTGGCCGCCGCCGCACTCTACCTGCTCTCAGACGAGGCCCGCTTTGTCACCGGCACAGTGCTGACGGTGGATGGCGGGTGGACGGTCAGATGAAAGACGATGTATCGATGAGGATACGATGTATCAATCTCCGTACAGATGTTTTCGCTGAAGGGAGCAGCCAACCCGAATGAGCAAGATTCGTACGGTTCTCGGGGACATCGACCCTCCAGCGCTGGGCGTCACCTACATGCACGAGCACGTCATCACCCACCCGCCCGCCAGCTTCCTCGACCGCGACCTGGCGATGGAAAGCATCGCCGCGGCGACGCGCGAACTCAGCCACTTCCATGCAGCAGGCGGACGCAGCCTGGTGGAGATGACCCCGCGCGACTATGGCCGCGACCCGCTGGCGCTGCGCGAAATTGCGACGGCTACCGGCGTCCAGATCATCTGCACGACCGGCTGGCTCAAAGACAAATTGTGCCGCCCGTTGGTGGCAGAGCGCACGGTCGCTGACCTGGCAGACGAAATGATCCGCGAGATCACCGTCGGCATCGACGAAACCGGAGTGCGCGCCGGTGTGATCAAGGCAGCGTCAAGCCTGAACACGATCACGCCCGCCGAGGAAAAAGTGTTTCGGGCGGCGGCGCGCGCCCACCTCGGCACGCTGGATCGAGTTACCAGAGTCGTCCGTCTGGGAGTATACCTGGCAACTAGCGGTGAGTTTACCGAGCACCCGCACGTAGCCGATGCAGCTTCCGAACTCTTCGAGAATGTCTTTGGCAAAGCGA